>QIEB01000131.1 GCA_003229495.1 Flammeovirgaceae bacterium | reverse complement strand
TATTGGTAAGTGCAATATCGAATTGGAAGCCATTATCAATTCTTTCGATTCGGTTTAAGTTGCCACTAGCATAATCCCAGCTTTTGGTGCCAGCTTCAAAGGCTTCTCCCCCTGAGTTAGTAATAGTATATTGCTTGTTGTTACCGTCAGAGTCAGCATTGAAGGTAATGGAAAAATCTCCAAATCGGTCGTCAGTAATATCTCCATCAATTTCCTGGATTACCGTTCCGGGAGTCCAGGGATTTCCAACTAATTTAGCGGTTTGAATTTGTTCCGGGGTTAGCTGTGGGTCACCATCACCATTGCTGCTACAAGCTGGAAAAACAAAAATTGAGCACAGAATCAGTACTACTGGTAATTTGCTTATTGTATTCATAGTATTATAAAAAATTAGCTCAAGTATAGTCAATAAACAGTTTAGTTTATAGTTTATTCTTTTCAAAAACGCTGGATGTAAGAAATAACTAAATGTTTAACTGCTTCCTAATTGAATCAGGTGATCACAGAAGTCATATTCATGGCTTTGGTTGGAGCTTATAATGACTAATTTCACCGATTTTGCTCTTAAAATTTCTTCTTTGTACCAAGAAATACCGGACTCATCGAAGTTGGTGGTGGGTTCATCCAATAACAAAACCGGAGTGGAGGAGAAAATACCAACTGCCAATTTTACCCGTTGTTTCATGCCGCTGGAAAAGGTATGTAATGGTTTATTCAAAGCATGCTCTAAGGCTGCCATAGCTGCAATGTCTTTTGAAGATAGTCCTTCCAGGTTAGGTTTAAGGGCAAAATGAAATTTCAGAAATTCGTTGAGTGTTAATTCCTCCGGCAATTCCATATATGGAGCTACATATGATATATACTTATATATGGAGTCAGGGTCTATAGATTCGTTACTTTTCCGATAATTCATTTGTCCGGCAGTACATGGAATCATCCCTGAAATAATTTTCAGCAAAGTAGTTTTTCCTGATCCGTTAGCACCTGTTATGGCGTAGGAACGTGGCGTACAAAACTGATAGTTCAGATCTTTAAACAGCCAATCTTGATTGAATCGTTTGGATACTTTGTCCAGTATGATTTCCATTTACCGGATCCTGGAATAACCCCTCATTATTCCCCGATTGGAGTTTCTGATGAAATTAATGATAATATCCCTTTCTTTGGAAGGACTCAATTCAAGCTCTATGAAGTCCAGAGCTTTGCTATTATTAAGACCTTTTAAGAAAATGTGGCGGTAGATCTCCTGTATTTCGTTGATCTTTTCATTTTTATATCCTCTGCGCCTTAAACCAATCGAGTTGATCCCGCAATAACTAAGAGGTTTTCGGGCTGCTTTGGTAAAAGGAGGAACATCTTTACTTACCAAAGATCCACCGGACAGCATAACATGGGCTCCGATATGCACAAATTGATGTACGGCGCTGGCACCACCTATGGTAGCATATTCATTTATCACCACGTGTCCTGCTAATTGAGAAGCATTTGCCAGTATACAGTTGTCCATGATAATGCAGTCATGAGCAACATGTGCATATGCCATGATTAAACAGTTCTTCCCAATTATTGTTTTGTGTTTAGCGACTGTCCCCCGGCTTATGGTAACAAATTCACGGACAATGGTATTGTCCCCGATTTCGGTGATAGTTTCTTCTCCCTCATATTTCAAATCCTGGGGTGTCGCGGAAATCACCGCCCCAGGATAGATCTTGCAATTCTTGCCAATTCTGGCACCTTCCATAATGGTCACATTGGAACCGATCCAGGTACCTTCTTTGACCACCACATTCTTGTCGATGGTAACGAATGGTTCTATAACCACATTGTGTGCTATCCTGGCTTGGGGGTGGATGTATGCAAGTGGTTGGTTCATGTATCTTTGCGAACGATTCGAGCAACCATAGAACCCTCACATACCAGTTGATTTCCCACATAACCTCTGCCACGCATCTTGGCTATGCCTCTTTTGATAGGGGCCGTGAGGTCGCAGTGTAATACCAGGGTATCACCAGGTAATACCATTTTCCTAAACTTAAAGTTTTCCACACCTAAAAACATGGTCCAATAATTTTCAGGATCGGGCACACTACTTAATACCAAAATCCCTCCCACCTGGGCCATTGCTTCGATTTGCAGTACCCCTGGCATAACGGGATTTCCAGGAAAATGACCTTGGAAAAAGGGTTCATTCATGGTCACATTTTTAACCCCGGCCACACTATCCTCATCCAGGTGGAAAATTTTATCCACTAACAAGAATGGATATCGGTGTGGTAATCGACTCTCGATCTGATTAATATCCAGAACCGGAGGTAGTGCTGGATTATAGGAAGGCACATTGGTCTCAGAAGCCAGCATGGCCTTTTTTAATTTTTTTGCGAAAGCTACATTAGCTGCATGTCCTGGTCTGGCGGCAAGTATTTGGGCCTTAATGGGTCTTCCTAGCAGAGCAATATCGCCCATTATATCCAGTAGTTTATGCCGGGCAGGTTCATTGCGGTACCTTAGCTCAACGTTGTTGAGAATTCCTTCTTTTTTAACTTTGACCTTAGGTTTATTAAATAACTTAGCTAGTGATTCAAGCTCATTATCCTTCACCTCCCGATCTACCACAACTATGGCATTATTTAAGTCACCCCCCTTGATAAGTCCATTCTCGTGTAGCATTTCAAGCTCATGTAAAAAACAGAAGGTACGGCAACTGGCAATGTCCCTGCTAAAGTCACTAATATTATTCAGGTAGGCATGCTGACTGCCTAAAACCGGGGAGTTGTAGTCGACCATTACCGTAACCCGGTAATCATCCAACGGCAACGCTGCGATTTCTACATTTCTGGCCTTATCCCTGTAGATAACTGCCTCGGGCACTTCGAAGAAATTTCGAAGGGCATTTTGTTCTATTGTCCCGACCCGCTCTAGTGCTTCTGTAAACATTTTAGAGCTTCCATCCATGATAGGGGGCTCCGGACCATCTAGTTGTACCATTACATTGTCAATCTCCAGTCCCACCAAAGCCGCCATGGTATGCTCAACGGTATTGATTCTGGCCCCATTTTGTTCGATTGTGGTTCCCCGGGAAAGATCCACAACATTGTCAACATCAGCATCCACGGTGGGTGAATCTGGAAGATCAACGCGTTGGAATTTTATTCCATGACCTATCTTGGCTGGTTGAAAGGTCATGTTAGCCGCTACCCCGGTATGAAGGCCTACACCTGAAACAGTCACTGGCTCTTTAATAGTGTGTTGTTTAATATTCATCCTATTTCTCGCTGGGGGGCAAATTTAGTGTTTTTTTCTCAAGATCATTAATTCTGTTGGCCATATTGGGAAGGTTTTTGAAAACTGCAAAAGACCGTTTGAAATCCCTGATTTCAAACGCGGGGCTGCCCAACAAAATTGATCCTTCTGAGTTAATTGACTTACCGATTCCGGCCTGTGCGCCGATGGTTACCTGGTTGGCAATCTTCAAATGACCAATGATTCCAGCTTGACCGGCAACAATACAGTTTTTACCTATTTTAGTAGATCCTGAGATTCCTGCCTGAGCAGCGATCGCGGTGTTTTCCCCAATTTCTACGTTGTGAGCGATCTGAATTAGATTATCCAGTTTAACTCCAGCTTTTATTACCGTCGATTCCATGGTGCCGCAATCTATGGTAGTATTTGCGCCAACACTCACAGCGTCTTCCAAAATAACGTTGCCAACTTGTGGTATAGCTTCAAAGCTTCCATCCGGTTGAGGAGCAAACCCAAAGCCATCGCTACCGATAACAGCCCCTGCGTGAATCACACAGCTATTTCCAATAATCGAATTCGAGTAGATCTTTGCCCCTGAATAGACCAGGGTATTGTCTCCAATCTTCACGTTGTCCCCTATATAAACATGAGGATAAATTTTTACATTAGTCCCAATTTTTGCATTGCTCCCAATGTATGAAAATGCTCCGCGGTAGCCAGATTCACCAATTATCGAACCTTCTCCTAAGAATGCGGGCTCCTCCACACCTACTTTCTCGGATTCTGTCATTTTTTGATATTGTTTTAGAAGCAGGGTAAGGCTGTTGTAAGGATCATCAACTGTGATCAAAGCAGATTGAACGGATTCTTTCAATTGTAGCTTTCTATTTATTATGACTGCAGTAGCCTTAGTGGTGTAGAGTTGTGATTCGTACTTAGGGTTATGCAGGAATGAAATAGTTCCAGGTCCTGCCTTATCCAATGGGCCAATTTTATTTACAGTAGTTTCACCGTTTCCAATTACTTCACCATTGAGAAGCTCAGCCAATTGATTGATCGTAAATTCCATTGATAATCAGAGGGTTTGAATTGTCACAAATTTACACTTTTGGGCCATGTTAGGTAGTATTTTTTAACAATTTTGCCAAGCGCTGCTATGTTGGGTAAGTCTGATGCCTGGGCTATATCCAATACATCTCCCTGTTTTTTGAGAATATTGATTCCGGCATTTCCTGAGATATAAGCAGCGTTGCTCACAGCCCCATGGCAGAGCAAAAATTCTATGTCCGTAGGATCAGATAGATTAAATTGGTTGCCAATCTTATCCTGAATTAACTGTAGATCGATGTTCTCAAATGGCTGGAAGTTTAGCTTGATTTGAAAAAGGTTCCGTTCCAGAAACATCCTGCTTATAGACGACAAAACCACATCCTGATGATGCTGCCACGATTTAATTCCTGACCACACGTCATAGTCATCTATTTGACAATAAGCGTCCAGTAAGCTTGGGTCTTGGGCCAGACGTTTAGTATTTATTGGTTCGCCTAAAAACAACAGAAGTTTTTTAGTACCGGGTACTTCTATCCCTTTCCTGATAAGATATTGGGCCCTGCGAATTAGTGATACCATCATTTTTTCCGCGGCAACTGATGTCTTATGAAGGTAAACCTGCCAGTACATTAAACGCCTGGAATTTAAGAAGTTCTCGATACTGTAGATTCCTTTTTCTTCAACTACCAATTGATCATCTTTAATGTTTAGCATTTTGATGATGCGATCCGATCCAATGGTTCCCTCAGAAACCCCAGTAAAGAAACTATCGCGTTGTAAATAATCCAAACGGTCTACATCCAATTGGCTGGACACCAATTGGTGAAAAAATTTCCTGGTGTAATGATCCTGAAAGATCTCAAGTGCCAAATTCAGCTTACCATGAAATTTTTTGTTCAGGTACTGAATAATAATTACCGATACTTCTTCGTGATTACCATTATATAGCAAAGTAGATTCAAGGGCATGGGAGAATGGACCATGACCGATATCATGAAGTAAGATGGCCGCAAGCATCGACTTAAATTCCTGGTCACTTATTTCTGTACCTTTTTGCCGAAGATTTTGTAAAGCGACACTCATAAGGTGCATAGCACCTAGTGCGTGGTGAAATCTGGTATGCAGAGCTCCGGGGTATACGAAATCGTTCAACCCCATTTGTTTGATTCTGCGTAACCTTTGAAAATAGGGGTGTGAAATTATATCATAAATAAGACCCTCTGGGATGGTAATAAAACCGTAAACCGGGTCATTGATTATTTTTTTCTTTTCCAAGTTGGATTATAAGTACCTCTTTTAAGGTAACTTTAGTATAAAGAGATTCTAACATGCAAAGATATAATATTTTATGGGCTGATGATGAGATAGATCTTCTTAAACCGCATATTCTATTTCTGAATGATAAGGGCTACGATATAACTCCTGTAAATAGCGGAGCTGATGCAATCGATAAGTTTGAAAGCAATAACTTTGATCTGGTTTTCCTGGACGAAAATATGCCCGGGATGTCCGGGCTGGAAACGTTAGCGTTGATTAAGGCCAATAAGCCCAGTACACCGGTAGTAATGATCACTAAAAGTGAGGAGGAGTACATCATGGAAGAAGCCATTGGATCAAAAATTGCTGACTACCTGATTAAACCACTCAATCCCAATCAAATCCTTTTGTCGGTTAAGAAGATATTGGATAATAAGCGATTAGTGACTGAGAAAATAAACCTAAGCTATCAGCAGGATTTTAGAAAACTGTCGATGGCGTACAGTGATCATATCGATCATTCGGAATGGGTTGATATATATAAAAAGCTAATTTACTGGGAGCTTGAAATTGACAATACCGAGAATAAGAGCATGGCTGAAGTGCTTGAAACTCAAAAAAATGAAGCCAATTCAAACTTTACAAAATTTGTAGTAGACAACTATAAAGATTGGTTAAACGATCCGGCTGCGCAAAAACCCTTGTTATCTCACCAAATTATGAAGAAGCGGGTTTTCCCAAAATTACAAGCTGGAGAACCTCTTTTTTTTATTGTAATTGATAATCTACGGTACGATCAATGGAAGACCATAGAGCCGGTATTGCTTGACTACTTCAACGTGGAAAGTGAGGAGTTGTACTACTCAATATTGCCAACAACTACCGCTTATTCCAGGAATGCTATTTTTTCGGGAATGCTGCCCTTGGAAATGGCCAAATTCCACCCGGACCTGTGGGTTGGCGAGGACCAAGATGATGGCAAGAACAAACATGAAGCAGAGTTTTTAGCCAGGCAAATTTCCAAATTAAGGTTGAATATAAAACACAGTTACCATAAAGTAATTCATGTCAATCAGGGTCGACAGGTACTAGACAACTTAAACAATCTCATGAATAATGATCTGAATGTGATCGTTTACAACTTTGTGGACATGCTTTCACATGCCCGTACTGACATGCAGATGATCAGAGAACTAGCCCATGACGAGTCCGCATATCGATCACTAACTAATTCCTGGTTTGTCCAAGATTTCGGAGAAAGGGGCAAGAATGATCATTAGCACTGACCATGGAACCATCAGGGTAAAAAGACCATTCAAGATTGTGGGTGACAAGAATACCAACACCAATTTGAGGTATAAGCAGGGTAGAAATCTTGGATATGATGGCAAGAATATTTTAGCTGTTAGTCGACCTGAAGATTTCCATCTACCAAAAGTCAATGTAAGTACTTCCTATGTCTTTGCTATGGAGGATAATTTTTTCGCTTATCCCAATAATTACAACTACTATGTCAACTATTATCGGGACACCTTTCAGCATGGCGGGGTGTCCATGGAGGAAATGATAATTCCAATAATTTCCTTAACTTCGAAGAATGGTTAATAATCAGGAGGTTGAGCAACGGTTTATTGCTAAAGGCCCGCACCACTTAAGCTACCTGGTTCCAAAAATAATTGAAATGGCCGGTGACCATACAATGTGGCTCTTCCAGGGAGATATGGGTGCTGGTAAAACTACTC
>QIEB01000623.1 GCA_003229495.1 Flammeovirgaceae bacterium | reverse complement strand
GAAACTACCGGAACATAATCCGGGTATACGCTGTTTATACTGGGGCCGGCATTCTGGATCTCCAATAAAATTGAATCTGGCAACAAAGCATTTCCTACAGCACAATTTTCAATGTACCGTGAAACTTCATTGTGTTTCATGCGATCCAGATCATCACTTAAATCCAATTTGGCATCAAATTTCCGATAGTAAGAAACTGCATCGTCAAACTTGTGATTGTAGTGATAGGCCCGGCCCAGGTAGTAATCCAGTTCCTCTGCGTTATAATTTCCCCGGGCAGCTACTAAAAAATTTCGCAGAGATTGAGATTTGCTAATGGTATGATAGTAAGCAAGACCCAATTTGTAATTAATCTCCGGATCATTGGGTTTCAAAGTATCTAGCTTTTGAAGGACTGGCAGCGCCTCATACCATTTCTCCAGAGCAATATTCCTATTGGCCTGGTTTACTAACTTCTGTATTTTTTTTTCGCTTTGAGAATAGGAGGCTATGGAGCTTATGAAGAATGAAAACAATAAAAGAACCACAAAGTTCTTGTTCATAGGCTTTGAGCAAAAATACGATGTTTTAAAAGGGGCTTTATCCAGGAGTGGATAACTTCACAAGGGCCAAGAAAAATCATCAAATTGCCTTAACAATTAGTTAATAATTGTTTTGTTCAAATATGTGAATATCCGCCAATTATTGCAAGTAAGTTTATATAAGATTTCGATCACTTTCGGGTATTTATAAATACAAAAAATGGTTATTTGTAGAATAAAATAAGATAGCGGATATATCCTTTCCAAAAATTACGTGTAATATTTGACCGGTAAATGCAATGTTATCAAGGTTATAAATGCTTATTAACGAAGGAGTTAAATACCCGATATCAAGTAATTATTGGAACTAGAATTCATGAAACAGACCAGATTAAAAATTGTAAATAACCAAGGCTTTGAGCTGAGCGCTTACCTGCGTCAACCTGTAGATGGAAAGTCCCACACTCTGGCTATTTTTGCCCACTGTTTCACCTGTAGCAAAAACCTTAATGCCATCCGTAACATAAGCCATGCTCTTACCAAAAATAAAATTGGTGTTTTATCCTTTGATTTTACAGGTTTGGGACAAAGTGAGGGAAATTTTTCCGACACCAACTTTTCGTCAAATGTTTCGGACTTGAGAGTGGTGGCGAACTTTCTGCAAGAACACTATCAGGTTCCTCAGATTTTAATAGGACACTCCCTCGGCGGAGCTGCGGTGATTCAGGCGGCCGTGCAATTGCCGGAGATCAAAGCTGTGATTACCATAGGGGCTCCAGCTGACGCACCTCACCTGGCTCACCTCTTTAAAGAGGACCTTGAAGAAATAAGGGAGTCCGGTCAGGCTACCGTTGATATTGGAGGAAGACCCTTTACCATTAAAAAGCAGTTTATAGATGATCTTTACCACAATCCAACTTCAGAAGTGCTAAAAAAACTCAACCAAGCGCTACTGATCATGCATTCACCCCAGGATGTCATGGTGGATATTGAAAATGCCGCCACTATTTATCAACAAGCCAGGCACCCCAAGAGCTTTATTTCCCTGGATGGGGCTGATCATCTGCTCTCTAATAAGGGTGACAGCCTATATGCTGGTAACATGATAGCGCATTGGGCTTCAAGGTATTTAGATACTCCTGATGAACAACCGGATTCATCAGAAAGTCAGGTGCTGGCCAGAACAGGCAAGGAAGGATATGTTACAGACATTTTGGCCGGCAAACATCATCTTTTGGCTGACGAGCCATTCTCAGCGGGGGGGACAGACTTAGGACCTACCCCCTACGATTTGCTTTTATCATCCCTGGGTGCTTGTACCGGCATGACCTTACGCATGTATGCCGACAGAAAGCGGTGGCCCCTGGAGGAGGTGAAAGTCCACTTAGCCCATGAGAAACGACATGCAGCAGATTCCGAAGACAGTGGAAATCCCAATAGCAGATTGGACCATATTGATAAGGTCATCGAAATCCATGGGGATCTGGACAAGACTCAAAGGGCGCGACTGTTGGAGATATCAGAGCGATGTCCGGTACACCGTACGCTTCAATCAGACATCATTATCAACAGCCGGTTGATTGAATAACTGTGCAAACGTTGACTGAATTTGTGCTGGAGTTTCTGTAGAGATAATCAGAATTTCTCGGGAACGTTATGCAAAAATTTCAACTCATCAGGAACGTCTTTTCCCCGTTTTTTCCGTTTTGGAAGTTCGCCAAGCTCAAATGGAATACGCTCATAAGAAATTGAGCTTAGCAGGTGTGAAATGCAATTGATGCGTGCAGATCTTTTGGAGTCTGCTCTTACCCGATACCAAGGTGCATAATCTGTATCAGTCCCCAGAATCATGGCATCGTAGGCTTTGGTAAAATCCCACCAGCGTGCCCAGGATTCAAGATCCATCGGACTTAGTTTCCAATGTTTACGAGGATCTGTGGCTCTGGCCTTAAATCGCTCTTGTTGAATATTTTGACTTACATCAAAGAAATATTTAATCAATATAATCCCACTTTCTATCATTGAGCGTTCAAACAAAGGGCAACCTCTCATGAAACTGTGATATTCAACATCAGTACAGAAGCCCATGACGCGTTCTACGCCTGCCCGATTGTACCAGCTACGGTCAAACAAGACTATTTCACCTGCTGCTGGAAAATGAGAGAGATACCTTTGAAGATACATTTGTGATTTTTCTCTTTCTGTAGGTGCAGGTAGAGCCACTACTCTAAATACCCGGGGACTTACACGTTCAGTGATACGTTTGATCACCCCACCCTTGCCGGCAGCATCCCGGCCTTCGAAAACCACCACCACCTTAAGACCTTTCTCCACCACCCACTTTTGAAGCCAGCATAGCTCTACCTGAAGCTTCTCCAGTTGTTTTTCAAATTCTTGTCGGGACACTTTTGATTTTGCCATTTTAATTGTTTATTAATTGGTTCTATTCACTGTTTAATATTCAGAAACTTCAAAATCGTTAATCTATTACCGGCCCGCCGGCAGCTTCTATTATTCAATCCAGGTCCTTTCCAACATAGTAACCCATATCCATATCCTTGCGGGACTTTACCAAAACCGTCACCTGTCCAACATGGTAGGAAAAATGCTCCGTTATGTGTACTAGGATGGACACGCCTGAAGATTTATATCCTTGAATAGTACGCTCGGTGATCAGGTCCGATGTTGAAAGTCCTTCAAGTACTGCTTCAATGTCAGTTTCCAATTTATCGAGCTTTTCCCGTAGTTCTGAGGTAGGGAGTGGCCCGGGTTCATCAAACTCTCGTTGACGCTCTCGATGGTCCGGTGCTCCTCCCAGGCCGCTGATCAGCCATTGCCTGACATTTCCACAAAGGTGTAGCACCAAATTACCAATACTTACGGTATTGGTGTTGGGTCGGTACCAAATTTCAGCCTCCGATAACTTATCTAAGCATTTGTGCAACCTCGGTATTGACTCCTCAAGCAACCGGTATTTTGTCTCACGGATCAATAATTCTGATACTTTATCCTGCATGCTTCTATGGTTTATTATAGACCCAATGTGGTATTTTATCCAGGTTCCAATCGATTATCAGACCTTTTCCTATATTTATTGCCACTTGTTTTCCATACAGGAGTTCCACTAAATACATAGCGGCGTCATAACTTTTTACCCCTCCAGCTGAAGTAACAAGAGACCCATCATGCACAAAGCTGATATCTTCCAGTACCTTTAAATTCGGGAATATTTTTCGGTAATTGGGGATATCTGAAGGAAATGTGGTAGAATATTTACCATCTGCCAGACCCGCTTTTGCCAAAACAAAAGCCCCATCGCATAGTGACATGGTGTATTTGGCGCGCTTTCCTATGCGGCGAACAAAGTTGATCATCGCCAGATTTTCAAGATCACTGTCCATACTATGTTCAGCGCTAGCTACTACCAACACATCAATGTGGGGAAGATTCGCATCCTCAAAGCTATAGTCAGGTTGTATCTTTAAGCCTTCAAAAGTCGTAACTAATGCAGTAGTACCAGCGACTGTGAATACTTTCATACCAGGGGGTGCGTGAAATATGGTATGTTGAAATACATCAAATGGTGCGATCACCTCAGTATTGTAAACACCATCTACCAAGAGGAACCCTACATTTAATGGTTTTACACTGGGTTGTGCTTGCGATTGGACCAAAGCAAGAGTAAAAAATATGCAGAGCAGTGGTTTAAGCTTCATACTGATGGTTTTAAAGGGATAACTCCCCAATAACCTGGCAACCTGCAGGTAACCAGGGTCACTACCTTGGCTTGAGCCGCAAAATACACATACACTCCTCATGGTATCTCCTATATCTGATTAAATTCACACTCAAGATATATATTTAAACCACCCTACAATATGGCTAACAGGATTAATATTAGTTCAGGGGCTCCCTGGGAAGATTTGGTGGGGTACTCCAGGGCTGTCCGAATAGGTAACTTGGTGGAGGTATCCGGTACCGTAGCAATTGAGAATGGTATCCTGATAGGAAAGGGCGATGTCTACACCCAGACCCAGTGTATCTTAAGGAAAATTAAAAGCGCCCTGGAAGAAGCTGGAGCTGAGTTGAAAGATGTGGTGCGCACTCGTATGTATGTGAGGGATATTCGTATGTGGAAGGAGATAGGTAAGGCCCACGGGGAAATTTTTCAGGATATCAAACCTGTTACCTCGATGGTTGAAATATCTCAATTAATTGACCCTTTGTATCTTGTCGAAATTGAAGCAACTGCCTATTCCGATTAGCCAATGAAGAAACTAGAAAGAAGTCTTACTTTCAGTTCGGTGGTATCCATAAGTATAGGCGCAATGTTGGGTAGCGGGATTTTTGTGTTGCCTGGTCTGGCCGCTGCCAAAACCGGACCATCTATTTGGCTGGCTTATCTAATCGCATCCTTTTGTGTTTTACCTGCAGCGCTCTCGCAATCTGAACTGGCCACCGCCATGCCTACCTCCGGGGGAGCTTATGTGTATATAGAGAGAACATTTGGGCCTGTTTTTGGTACTATCGCTGGCTTTGGTCTATGGCTGTCCCTTTTGATGAAAAGTGCTTTTGCTTTAGTGGGTTTTGGCGCCTATCTATATGTTCTTGCACATATTCCATTAAAAATTACCGCCATTGGGTTCCTCGGAGTTATTATGATATTAAATGTGGCAGGAGTGAAAAAAGTGGGTCAGGTCCAAATAATAATAGTCTTGCTGAGTGTGTTGGGGCTGATTGCCATTCTGTTATATGGATTACCGCAGGTAAATGCAGAAAATTTAGTACCTGTCTTCACCAATGGAGGCTTGGGTCTTATATCCACTACCGCTTTTGTTTTTATTTCATATGCCGGGGTTATGGCAGTGACAGCAGTAGCTGAAGAAATTAAAAATCCGAAAAGGAATTTACCACTGGCGATGCTGTCTGCCCTGGCTTTTGTTACTATTCTTTATACTTTGGTCACATTTACCCTGGTAGGCAACATTCCGGTGTCACAATTAGAGCAAGACATCAGGCCTATCTACACTTTGGCCCATAAACTGGGAGGACAGGCTGCCGGGTATGTTGCTGCACTTTTAGGAGTGATCACCCTGACCTCCATGGCCAATTCGGGAGTTCTTGCCGGTTCCAGATTCCCATTTGCCATGAGTCGTGACAAACTGCTACCAGAGTTTTGGGGCAAAGTACATCCCCGCTTTACTACTCCTGTTACCACCATCGTGCTCACATGCGCATTAATGGCCCTGGTGATATTGTTTTTGGACGTTGCAAAAATAGCCAAACTGGCAAGTGCCTTTATGGTGATCATGTACATTGCTGTAAACAGCTGTGTGATCGTATTAAGGGAAACCTCGGTACAATGGTATTCGCCAAGCTATCGTTCACCCATGTATCCGGCAATCCAAATTTTCGGCATCGTTTCCGGCTTAGTCCTTTTGTTCCTGCTGGGATTCGTGGCTCTTTTTGCCATCTTATTAATAGTTGTGGCTGGGTACGCAGTATACCATTATTATGGATCGTCAAAAGTACAACGAAGCGGGGTGTTAAAGATCTACGGTCACAGACCAGCGCTGTATTTCCTATACGACAGGAACCAAAAAGACAAAAGCAAACAAACAGTTGGTAACAAGAAACCCTCTAGCCAGTATTTAAAGAGAACAAATCTTGATGGAGTAATCGCCACGGAAGCCCATGTAGTGGTACCATTGTTTGGAAATGAAAGATCATCAGAACTATTAGTGGAGATGGGAGCGGCCATAGCTCCCCAGAAAAAGGTACAGGTAGTTCATTTAAAAGAAGTCCCTGACCAAACCATGTTGGATGCATTACTGGTGGATGATGTGACCGTGACCTCCTTAAATCGACGTGTAGGGGCCATGGCAGAGGAAAGAATGATCAATGTTGATTTTGACGCAGCAGTCACCCATGATTTAGTGAAAACCGTACATGCCATCAGTGACCAGACCCATTGCCAGTGGATGGTCATGGGTTGGGATGGGAAGGCCAACGATGGCTTGTTTGTTCGTAACCCCATGGGTTGGTTAGTCACCCATATAAATAGCAATTTCGCCTTATATAAAGACAAAGGAGTGAGATACATAAGGAAAATTCTGGTTGCGCTTAGACCGGGGACCGATAGTCATGAGTTCATGGCAGTATGTGACAACATTGCTCAATTTTACAAATCTTCTATCACCTTGGTCAGGGTGGTAAGACCTACAGATACTGCAGCCTACAAAGAAGCGGTTTTGGCTCAGTCCAATAGCCTGTTGAACTCTTGCGGGTCCCCAGTGGAAGGGTTACTTTTGGAGGGTAAAGATCCAGTAAGGACTATCTCTGAAACTATCTCTGAAGCTACTGCCGGATATGACTTGCTGATCACAGGCACCCCCAGATCTCACAATTGGACCCATGTGTTACTGGGATCGGGAAGAGATAGATTTGTTGAGAGTGCTGCTTGTTCTGTCCTGAGACTCACTTTCAATTCCTGAGGTTACCCGAGGCTTATCATAGTCTCCAATAATCGATCTATTATTAAGATGCCTGTTTTTGACCAAAAACGACCATCGGGAGGTGTAAATCCGAAGGAGCGTTGATCCTTAATTATTGGTATGCAATGTGCATCAATGGAGGATAGCCAGGTCGATAGCTGTAAGCGTAAAAATGTTTATATTGAGCAAATAGCTTTAATAA
>QIEB01000230.1 GCA_003229495.1 Flammeovirgaceae bacterium | reverse complement strand
TCATCTTATTTTTAACCGCCATCGCCTGCCAGGTAATATCCCTCATAACGTGAAAGATATGATTCTCTGAAACGGACATCATTGTTCCATAGGGTAGGCAGGCAACCAGGCGGAAGCGGTAGCTTTATTACCACCGACCCTTCAACATTGCTTAGTTGTTCATTGCCATTTTCGTCCAGAATACGGATATCATATCCGCAAACCGGTACAGTAGCCGATCCCGGTTTTACGGGCAAAACACCATAACCCAAAGAATTACTGATCATAGGCCATCCTGATTCACTTTGCCACCAATGATCAATAACTTCAATGTCCAGCAGGTCACGTAACCAACCATAGGTTGCTACATCACATCGTTCTCCGGCCAGAAATACATTTCGTAAACAAGAGGTGTCAAATTTTTGATGTTTTGAACCTCTAGGGTCTTCTTTTTTTATCGCCCTGATAGCAGTAGGAGCGGTGAACAATACGCTCACCTTATAGTCGAGGTATTGAGCTTGCCACCCTTAAACCATCTGTGTAATCCATTTTCATCTTTTGTAATTCCCTGTTCAGGCGGAACAAACCACTCGATGGCTTTGGATTGCTCCATCCAAAAGTCTTCAGGATTTTCGATGCTTTCCCGGTAATGGGATTTATAATCTTGCATTGTATTTCAATTAAGCACCCATTTCAACTACAACTCGTCCTTTTAATTTGCCTCGTAATATTTGATCGATATAGGGATCCAATTCCTCAAGCTTGCTCATTGTGGTCACACTGTCCAAGTCTGATAATTTCCACACCCCCGCTAATCTATTCCAGACCTGTTGTCTTTCCTTCATTGGAAAATTGGCAGAATCGAGCCCCAGCAGATTGATGCCATTAATAATAAATGGAAATACCGTGGTAGAGAGGTTTGGTGAACCAACCAGACCACAAGATGCAACCGACCCCCCGGGCTGGCATCCCTTTAACAAGGTGGACAATGTATTCCCTCCTACTGTATCAATACCGCCCGCCCATTTGGGTTTCATCAAAGGACGACTGGAATCATCATTGACAAACTCCCTGTCTACGACTTCAGAAGCGCCTATATTTTTCAAAAATTTCTCGACATTTTCTTTTCCCGTGGATGCGATAACCTGGTATCCTGCTTTTGCCAGAATCCCTACTGCCATACTTCCAACCCCTCCCGATGCACCACTGACTATAATGGGCCCTTGTTCAGGGTTTTGTCCCATCATTTCTAATTTATAGAGCCCTATCCCTGCTGTCAAACCTGCAGTTCCAATAATCATGCATTCTTTTAAGTTGAGGCCATTTGGCAATGGAACCACCCATGCTTGCGGAACCCGGATATATTCTGCAAAAGCGCCATCAGTGTTCATTCCCAAATCATAACTTGTGACAATTACCTTATCTCCAACCTTAAACTGGGGTGTTTTACTTTCTACAACCGTGCCGGCAGCGTCAATTCCGGGAGTATGCGGATAATTTCTGGTGACGCCCTTATTACCAACCGCGGAAAGTGCGTCTTTATAATTAAGAGCTGTATAATGCACTTTAATAAGTACATCATTATCTGGCAGGTCAACAAACTTCCTTTCAATGATGTTTCTGGTGAACTTGCCAGATTTATCTTCATTTACCCTGAGCGCTTTAAATGTGTTGATACCCATATTGTTAATTTTTTATGAAAATAACCGAGAATTTCTACTATATCCATGCGAAAAAGTATCTCCTCAAAGCAGATGAGTTAATAAGAATTCTTGGCTCGATTCAGAAAACAGTGCGTGTTCACCGCTAACTCAACCCATTCCCCATTTGAAACTCCTAATTCCGAATTGGGCAGTGCTCAGTCTACCTAGGCAAGCACCTCCTTTACTACAGCCCCGCTAACATCTGTCAGGCGAAAATCCCTGGATTGAAACCGGTAGGTGAGTTTCTCGTGATCTATACCCAGGGTGTGTAAAATAGTGGCTTGCAGGTCGTGTATGTGTACCTGGTCTCTTATCCCGTGGAAGCCGATGACATCGGTTTCTCCGTAGGTTAGCCCGCCTTTTATTCCTCCTCCCGCCATCCACATGGTATAGGCATCGGTGTGATGGTCCCGGCCTATATAAGGAGTATTCACTCCTTCCCGGTTTTCCCGCATGGGTGTGCGGCCGAATTCACCGCCCCACACCACCAGTGTCTCCTCCAGCAGTCCTCTTTGTTTGAGGTCTTTGATCAAGGCCGCCATGGGTTGATCTACCTCCTTGCATCGATCCACCAGTCCGTCAAGCACGCCATCCCCTTTTCCGGCTCCGTGGTTGTCCCATCCCCAATGGAACAGTTGAATGAATCGCACATCCCGTTCGGCCAGCCGTCTGGCCAGCAGACAATTGTTGGCAAATGAGGTTTTGCCGGGCTCAGTTCCATACATTTCATGAATGCTTGCCGGTTCCTTCTCAATGTCCATGGCTTCGGGAACGGAGATCTGCATTTTGAAGGCCATCTCGTACTGAGCGATGCGGGTAAGGATCTCAGGATCCTGAAATTCCTGATATTGCTGCCGGTTGATCTTGTTAATGGCCTCCACGGACTTACCACGCAGCTCGCGGGTCATTCCCGGTGGATCGGAAACATACAGTACCGGGTCACCATGTGAACGGCATTGCACACCCTGATACAGTGACGGTAAAAACCCACTGCCCCAGACACTTTTGCCGGCACTGGGGGTTCTGCCCCCGGACACCAGCACCACAAATCCAGGCAAGTTTTCGTTTTCTGAGCCCAGTCCATAGGTAACCCAAGACCCCATGGAGGGCCGGCCTAGTCGTGGGCTTCCTGAATGCAGTAACAGTTGTGCGGGCGCATGGTTGAACTGATCAGTGTGCATGGCTTTTAGAAAGCACACCTCATCCACCACCTGCGAAAAATGAGGCAAGTTGTGTGACACCCAGGCCCCGGTCTCGCCGTGTTGGCTGAATTTGGCCTGCGGCCCCAACATATCTGGGACCCCTGAGATAAAGGCGAATTTCTTTCCTTCCAGCATCGAGGCGGGACAGGGCTTGCCGTTTAATTTCTCCAACTCCGGTTTATAGTCAAATAATTCCAATTGCGAGGGACCACCTGCCATGTGCAGGAATATTACCCGTTTAGCTTTGGGAGCGAAATGGGACATTCCCTCTAATACTGCTGAGGTCATATCCTCCTTTGAAGGCCTGCCGGACAGGGGGTTACACCCCAGGAAAGAAGCCATAGCCATTCCTCCCAACCCTGCGCTGCATTTCTTTAGGAAATGCCTGCGGGTAGACAATTGAGCTGCCAGTATTTGTACCTCCTGCGCTAGTTTCATGTTACTCCTTCATTAAAAAGCCATCCAAGTTTAAAATGGCATTGGCTACTACTGCCATGGGCTCCAAGGGCTCGCGTGCATCCTCCTTGCTTAATACTGTTCGTATCTTAAATGATGAAGCTGACTGAACCGATTCCTGATACAGATTTCCCAATACGGAGAGCGTTTCAGGGGTCGGCTCATGCATCAAGGCCAGGTAGTACCCCCGGCTTATAGACTCATTTATATCCGCTTCCCCGGACTTCATTATTTCTGCTAAAGCCTGGGCTGCCTCTAAGAATACCGGATCATTCATAGTAACCAGGGCTTGCAGCGGAGTATTGGTCCGAATACGTCGTGAAACGCAAAATTCCCTGCTGGGACTGTCAAAACTCATCATACTGGGGTAAGGTGATGTTCGTTTCCAATAGGTATAGAGCCCGCGGCGGTGACGGTCCTGGTCATCAGTTTCCCACTTTTGATCGTTATATATCACCTGCCAGATACCCTCAGGCTGTGGCGGCATCACACTTTTCCCGCCAATAGTCCGGTCCAGCAGTCCGCTAACCGCTAGTGCCTGATCCCGGATCTGTTCTGCTGATAAACGGAATCGAGGGCCCCTGGAAAGCATTCGATTATACGGGTCGAGTTCAAGTTTCTTCCTGGTGACCTGTGAAGACTGCCGGTAACTAGCAGAAAGCACTATCTCTTTCAACAGGTCTTTTACACTCCATTGGTGGTCGTTCATAAACCGCAGCGCCAAATAGTCCAAAAGCTTAGGATGGGTAGCTGCTGCTGCCTGAGTGCCAAAGTCCTCTATGGTAAGTACAATTCCGGTTCCAAATAATTGCTCCCAAAGACGGTTTACTATCACCCGGGCGGTAAGAGGATTCTCCTGACTGACCAGCCACTGAGCAAATGCCAGGCGGTCGCCGCCAATCTGGCCGTTTTCAGGTTCCAGGGTTTTGGGCAGTTCAGGAAAGACAGTATCCTTCAGAGCCAGCCAACTACCCCTATCAAACACCTGAGTGGTTCTGGTGAATCCGGGTATCTTCTTTTTCATTACCGGGGTAAGGTCCGCTTTTTGCCTTAGCTCCTGTAGTTGATCTTGATAATCTTCCAATTGAGGGTCGAAGCCATCTTTATAAATTAGTTGGATCTCTTTTATAGTGACCAGTCCATCAGGCGCTTTTGCAGTAGTATTTATCAACTCGAAAATCAGGTGGTGAATCCCTGCCTGCGGTGTGACGGGATAAACAGCTTCTGTAAAAACTTGCTGCTCGCTATGACCCTGCTTGGAAGTCATGGGAAAATCCACCTGATTTATTACCGGACCATCGAGGCTACCTGCAAAAACTTTTATGCTGGCATCGGTCCCCTTAGTAGCAAAATTATACCGGATGGCCTCTAGTCCCTCCAATGGGATATCGTTGAACTGGAAAAAATATTTCTTGTTCAGTCCATCGCTATAGTTATAGACAAAATTGCTAACACTGCCATTGTCGTAAAGTACTACGTTACGAAAATCATCGCACCACTGTGGTATCAGCTTTGGAAATAAGGCCTGGCGGATCTGTTCGGCCAGATGTTGGTTTTCCTTAATTTCAGGGGCAGCATCCAACTGTTGAATGTAATCGATAATTTCTTTGATCTTGCCGGCATCTTTAGGCTTCCATGTCGGCAACGTAGGTGCAAGTGAATTCAGGTCTGCATCCTGAGTATTGTTGAAGAAAGCCATCAACTGATAGTACTCTTTTTGCTTAAATGGATCATAGGGATGGCTATGACATTGGACGCAGCCTATGGAGGTAGACTGCCAGACTTCGAAGGTGGTATTTAATCTGTCCAGGACAGAAGCTACCCGAAACTCTTCATCGATAGTACCCCCCTCGCTATTGTTCATAGTATTCCGGTTATACGCAGTGGCTATCAACTGTTCCCAGGTGGGGTTGGGGAGCAGATCGCCGGCCAATTGTTCGATAGTGAATTGGTCGAAGGGCATATCCTGGTTAAATGCCTGAATCACCCAATCCCGGTAACGCCAGATATCGCGATGATAGTCCGCTTCGTATCCATTGGAGTCTGCGTAACGAGCCAGGTCAAGCCACATAGCTGCCCATCGCTCTCCATAGTGAGGTGAAGCCAATAATGAATCTACCAACCGTTCATAGGATTCGGTGGAGGTCTCACTAAGAAAATCCTGCAGCAATTCCGGATTGGGTGGGAGCCCGGTTAGATCGAGGCTTACCCGTCTGGCCAGTGTGGCGGGATCCGCCTGGTCTGCCGGTACTAAATCCATTTTGGTGAGTTGTTGAAGCACGAACAGATCGATGTTGCCATTTACCCAGGATGAGGTCTCCTGCGGTATGGCCACCGCCTGAGGCACTACATAGGCCCAGTGATCTTCCCATGGGGCTCCCTGATCTATCCATTGAGCAATAAGCGCTATTTCTTGCTGATCAAGAGCTGGGGCTTCCTGCGGCATACGTTCGTCCGGATCCTGGTGAACCAGTCTTTTATACAGCTCGCTGTTCTTATGACTACCCGGTACAATAGCGCGTTTCCCCGATTCGGTGGTTCCAAAGGCCATTTCCGGAAAAAGCAAGCTGAATCCTCCCAACTGCCTGACTCCACCATGGCAAACCAGACAATTGTCGTTTAGAATTGGGCGAATTTGTTGATTGAAGCTAATATGTTGTTCTTCCTGACATGAAAAAATTGTCAGTACCAAAACCAAGAAAACCGGGGATCTCTTCATCGTCTTGATAGGATCTAATATCATGGTTTGATAAAATTGCTCTTAAAAATCAGGAATTACAAGCCAGGAATTAGGAATTTTTCGTCTGATGCTGTTCATAAGATTGCCATACGGACAACTTGCTAAATAATTTCTAACCCTAATTGTTAATTGTTAATTCTCAATTGTTAATTTTAGATCGTGGAACATTTCGTGGTATCGGCCCGTAAATACCGCCCGTCGTCATTCGATAAGGTATTGGGCCAGGATCATATTACCAAGACCTTGCAAAATGCTATTGATAAGAATCAACTGGCACAGGCGCTGTTGTTTTGTGGTCCCCGGGGAGTAGGCAAAACCACCTGTGCCCGTATTCTGGCTCATACTATTAACGAGTTCGACCAGTCACAGGAACTGTCGCAGTCCATGAACATTTATGAACTGGATGCCGCCTCCAACAACTCTGTGGATGATATTCGCAACCTGATCGACCAGGTTCGCTACCCCCCTCAATACGGCAAGTTCAAAGTCTATATCATAGACGAGGTACACATGCTCTCCAATCAGGCCTTCAATGCTTTTCTGAAAACCCTTGAAGAACCGCCACCCTATGCCATTTTCATTTTGGCCACCACTGAAAAGCACAAAGTGATACCTACTATTTTATCTCGCTGCCAGATCTATGACTTTAACCGCATCGGGATCAGTGATATAGTAGACCATCTACAGTTTGTGGCCCAAAGAGAAAAAATTGAGGCAGAGTCTGAGGCACTGCACCTGATCGCACAAAAGGCCGATGGGGCATTGCGGGATGCATTATCTTACTTCGATATGATCGTGACTTTTTCTGCAGATAATAAAGTGACCTTGGAGACTACTCTGCACAATCTACAGGTGCTGGACTACGATTATTACTTCCGAATTACCGAGTATCTGTTACAGGAGAACACCTCGGATATCCTGCTGACCCTGGAAGAGATCCTCAGCAAAGGATTTGACAGTCATAATTTTATCAACGGTCTCTGTGAACATCTAAGAAACTTACTGGTCTGTAAGGACCCGGACACTATACAATTGATGGAAGTTTCAGACTCTGTCAAACAACATTATTTGCAGCAGTGTCAACAAACCAGCATGTCCTTTCTGCTGACCGCGCTTAACCTTTGCAATCAATGCGATATTAGTTATAAGAGCAGCAAAACCCCGCGGCTGCATGTAGAAATCGCACTGATGAAAATGGCCCATCTGCCATCAGCTGTACAACTAGCAGCGGACCAGGACAAAAAAAAAACTTTCAAGCCTAACGGTCTAACAGACAAACTCCCAGAGAGCGAGACCAGGGACGAAGGACCAGGGACGAGGGACCAGGGACGAGAGACGAGGAACCAGGAACCAGGAA
>QIEB01000537.1 GCA_003229495.1 Flammeovirgaceae bacterium | reverse complement strand
GGCGAATAATAACAAAAACAAGGCATTGGAAGTTTGCGCATTAAGGCCTTCTTTTCGAGCCCAAGCAGTGATTAAGAAGGCCATTAAAAATACCCCGATCAATAAACTCAATTTGTGAGTAAGGGGCCACTTCTTACGGAGAAAAAATCTGACGTTAGCAAGGCGGGAATCGGTCATGGCTAATATTTAAGTTCTTTGTTAATTTCAAGTTACAAAATGGTTTTAGAATGTGTGAGGAAGTTGATTTTGTGGAATTCATTTTTGACTCAGGAGTTATGACGTCATCGCTGCAGTATACGCCTCATTCTTTGGCCAAATGTTAATGCCTGCAATATTTTAATTCTCATCATTAAACCAAGGAGCCGGTACATTCGTACACTGGGACGCGGATGGCAGCATGGTAGGGAGTGGCACTTGGACGGCGATAGAACTCCTGAGCTTCAAGGAGTATGGACCCTCGACTGCGACGGATTTTCTTCCAGAATGGAGGGCCGGTTACGCCAATATACGGGTCCATCTGGCCGGTGGAGGGGCAGAGTTTCACGGAATCCTGCGGGTATACTGCATCCTACCCGGGGTCAAGGTTCCGGCTAGCACACCAGAAGGGATACTTCTTAACATCCCGGGGGTAGCGAACTTCAACAAGGTCGCAGGAGAGGAAGGATTTGGCGGACCCACATTGTTTATCCTGGATTAGAAGAGTTTTTGTTAGGCAAACAGTACGGCCTATAGAGATAATGCATAAAAGCATTTTATAAAATATGGGAGACTTGCTTCTCCCATATTATTTTCTAGAACTGTTTGCCTTGTTTGTACCACCACCCAGCGATCCCCACTGGCAGGAGATGCCTATTCACTGCCAGACAGATGGGATAAAGTGGGATTTCCTGAGTAATCGTGATGGCCGCTTTTGGCCAATAGCAGAGGTTCGTAATACTTCCATTTATGCAACTTTATTCCCATATTAGGAGTGCTATATGGATTTATTCGAAGCATCCGCATATCCCGAAGTAGCACTCTCGCAGGCCAATAGATTGGAAAGATTAATGCCGATGGCTGAGCATATGGTGCATATGCCAAGTCATATTTATATCCGTCTTGGGAGGTACGATTCTACTATTGCAGTGAACCAACGATCCATTGAAGCGGACGAATATTTTCTTCCTATTCCCTATTTGGTTCTCAAGATTTTTGGTAGGTGGAATGAAATTTTGGCCGAGCCCATGCCTGACTTGGAATATCCTTTTCTCCAAGGTATGTGGCATTATGCACGTGGCAGCGCCTTTATAGCTAAAGGTCGTATGGATAGCGCCAAAGCAGAGCTTGGCAAGATAATACAACTAATTCCTGAACCTACTTTATCAAGCATCTCCTGCCAACGAGGGTCATTCCGCAGGGGTTCAAATGGAGGCTCCACCTTCAGCCAATACATCTCTACTTCGTGATCCTGATAGGCTTTTTCCAACCATTCAAAGGCAAGGTTGATTTCTCCCATTTGGGCGTAGATCATGGCAATATGAAATGAAGGACTACCGAAATAAGATTTCTCAGCCAGGGATTTCGTTTACTGAAACATTTCACTAGCTTCTTCGATCTCATTCAAGTAAAAACGAAGCAGTTACAAGATAAAGATGTTACTGGCTTTTAAAATATCTATTCATTAAATCCTTGAATCGAACCTCCTTAAACAATAATTGTAAATCAGGATGGAGTTTTATCCCTACGAGGTCCCTATAACCATTTTCAAGTGCTTTTTCCAAAAAGTCGAGAGCCTCACTTTTTCGGTGCTGAACTGCCAGTAATTGAGTAAATTCAATATAAATCGTTGAATCCAGATCCAAGGCTCTTTTTCCAATTTCCCAACCAGCATCCTTTTCTCCTAGCCGTGTAATTACTATTCCATTATAAATAAAAGATTTTGGGTCATCCGAATTTTCATCCAGCCATTTTTCTGCTATTTTTCTATATTCAAGAAAATGACTCCTGGCAGTTTCACTTTTTCCCATTAAATTATAATTTATACCTAGATCATAGTGAGCAGAGGATTCTTGAGAATTTTTCCGGAGGATTGCCTCCAAAACCTCAATGGCTTTATCATACATTCCCTGAAGCCGATAGACATGTGCTAATCGGTATTGATTGATCAAAAAGTTTGGATTAAGATCCCTGGCTCTAAGATAAGACCTTTCAGCTTTCTCAAAGTTATTCATTCCGACATAGGTTGAGCCAAGATAAAAATGACCCCAAGGATTATCAGGTGCATATTTAATCATGCGATTGGACCAAGTCAATGCAGAATCCATTTGAGCAAAATATTCCAGATATACCCAGATTATTCCACTATTGGTGAGCATCATATATGGATTAATCTGAAGAGTCATTTTATATTCATCCAAGGCCATATCATAAAGACCCTGTTTTTGAAAATACCAACCTAGGTTATTGTGTGCGGCTGGATCATCAGGATATAATCCAATTCGTCTTTTTGTATATTCAATGCCTTTGTCAAAGTCATTTTCAACATTTACGGCATAAAACGCAAGAACACTAAATTTTTCCCTGTCGGTAAGATTATCAATGGATATAATAGCTTTATCCAGCCATTTACGTCCCTCGTCCTGATCAAATTTTTCAAAAAGTAAATTCCCCAGTGAAGCTTTCGCCGCGGTAAAATTACTATCAAGACGGATAGCATTTTCATAATGGATCCTTGCTTTTTCAAAGTCTAGGCGCAGATGACTTTCAATACCAAGTGAATACTGTTTAAGCGCCTCCAAAGAATAAGTCGTTACTTTCTTTAGGGGTTTACTGTGGTCAGAGATCTTTTTTCTAGATTCACCCAGGCTTCGTCGTATCTTTTTACTTAGTTGATCAAGTTTATCAATAATCTCATCTTCACTTTTGGCATAAAGGACCTCTGATTTTAGGATATTTGCTGTTTTGGCTTCCAGGATTTTAGCTGTAAGAATATACTGGGTGCCCACCCTGCTTATAGTTGGAACAATAAAAATTTCTACCCCTTCGCGAATGGCAACTTCCTTACCAGTTTCTTCATCAATATTTGCATTGTTCTCTTTTTCCATTCGCTTTAATGTCCCTCTCATTCTCTGTCGAGTCACAACATTTAAATGTCTTGATTGATTTATACTCAGGACAAATGCTGTATTCAAAGAATGGTCAAAAATTGTTTCATCGGTCAGATTTTCAAAATCTGTTATCACAATCCAATCCCGCTCTGTAAAAGGAATAGACATGCCACCATATGTAATAATAATAATGATGGCAACCGCAACGGTAATACTAACTGGTGTTATTGTTCTTAGTAGTCGAGCAATAATAAGCTTCCGTTGATTGTTTTTCTTTACCAAATTCTTAGCCGATCTGCCCATAACCGGAAGTTCTTCGCAACTGACGTTATACATCCTAACCGGCTCGCTTACATTCTTAAATGATTTCTCTTCGATAAATTGAGTACTTATATTAGCCTTATTTTTCACATCCCCGTAAACAGATTCTGTAATGGCTATGCTACCCACTTTGGTAGATGTCTGCAACCGGGAGGCAATGTTAACTCCATGGCCAAATACATCTTCGCCGTCAAAAACCACTTCCCCTTGATGGATGCCGATTCTCAAGGGAATATTCTTTTCGCGACAAGCTATCTGAATTTCAATGGCACAGAGGACTGCATCAGAGCTAAGATCAAAGCTGATCAGCATTCCATCTCCCATTTCATTAATGAGAGTCCCATCATATTTTTTAAAGAATTGAGTATGTATATCCCGGTTGTTCTGGAGCAATTCAAATGCACGTTCCTCATCTGATCCCATCAAGGCGGTATAGCCGACGATATCGGTAAACATAATGGCAGCTAATTGGCGGAATTGAGACATTGGACGCACAATGTTAGCTTTGACCCCGGAATCTCAAACTATTGTTTGACCTCAGGATGCCTAATACAATATAGATATATAGACCTGCTTATCCTATGATGGGATGACTATTTAGTCCTGAATAACAACTTTTCGCCAATGCTCTCTTTAGGGTCGTTAGCGGACTTTGGTGAATGGCAGCTTACGGCCAATAATGGTCATTCAACTTGAGAATTCCTGGTATATGGCGTATTATACATTGAATTAAATCTATTTATACCTTTTTGATTTAATGTTTCTTTAATTCTAGTTAAAGATTCTATTTGGCCGTAGACTAGGGTCATGATAAAGTATTACTGCCAACTTGTTGATATGTGTAAATTCCCGATTTGGCACTCCTAAAATGGAAATAATGCAACACAAATGAAAATTGATTACTATTAAAATACGCTCATGATGAAATATATGCTCTTATTGTTCTTCTTACTTTCAAGTGTAATCCCGACTCGGGGGCAGGCCAAAAGTCCGCTTGAAAATGTAGTGATAACATCCAAAAAGAAGAAAACCCAGGTACGTACCAATGAATATGGGGAATTACATGTAAATGTATCCCCAAAGGATGTCTCTAAATTTAATGCCATTGGATTGGTCCGCTATAGTGATTTCGGCGCCAAAGGTGACGGCAAAACCGATGATATAGACGCTATCGCAGCGGCCCATGCATTCGCCAATCAGAAAGGCCTTTTGGTGAAAGCCGACGAGGGGGCCACATACTACATTGGAGGAAAGGAGCGCACAGCGGTCATCCGGACCGACACCGATTTCGGAACTGCGGCCTTCATCATTGACGATACCGAAGTCCAAAACCGTAATGCATCTATTTTCATGGTCAGTTCCAACTTGCGCCCGTTCAACCCTGAGGGGATCGCTTCCATAAAGAGGAATCAGGAGAAAATCAACGTCTCCTTGCCGGGAACCTGTCTGATCACTGTCACCAATTCCCACGTAAAGCGCTATATCCGCTTTGGGCTGAACCAAAACAATGGATCTCCGCAAACAGATATCTTTGTCGTTGATAAAAACGGCAATGTGGATATGGACGCTCCGATCATCTGGGACTTCGACCAGATCACGGAAATCACCGCTCTTCCCATTGACGAGAAGGCGCTGAACATCACCGGAGGACGTTTCACCACAATCGCCAACAGGGCAGAATCGAAGTACACCTATTATAGCCGAAACATCGCGATCAGACGTTCCAATGTTCTTGTGGATGGGCTGGAACATCGCGTCACCAACGAAGGAGACCATGGTGCGCCCTATGGCGGTTTCATCAATATCCGTGACTGCTCTTACGTAACTGTTAAAAACACCATCCTGACCGGACACAAAACATACCGTACCATTGGCTCGGCAGGGAAGCCCGTTTCCATGGGCACTTACGACATTTCGGTCAGCCGTGCCCTCAATGTATCATTCGTGAACTGCAGCCAGACAAATGATATCAACGATAGAAGATACTGGGGAATCTTGGGTTCCAACTATTGCAAAAATCTTCTTTATGACAATTGCACATTATCCCGGTTCGACGCCCACATGGGAGTTGCCAATGCAACCATCCGCAACTCGACCCTAGGACACATGGGAATCAATGCCATAGGCAGCGGGGTATTAACTGTGGAGAATTCCACCATCTACGGCAGGAACCTCATCAATCTGCGCCGCGATTATGGTAGTACGTGGCAGGGAGAATTCTTTATCCGCAACTGCGTTTTCGTGCCTGCCATGCCTTCGGCAGATAAGCCGGGAGGCAGCCCGACCAGTGCCAGCCTGATCGGTGGTTCCAATTCCGGGCAGCATGATTTCGGCTACACCTGTTATATGCCTGAGCGGATCACCATCGAAAACCTTCATATCGATGACTCCAATCATCCAAAGGACTACCAAGGTCCCTCCATTTTTTCAAATTTCAATCCACAAATGACCGACGATTCCTACCAGGAGAAATTTCCCTATGTTAGAACCAGGATAGTCATTCTCAGGAATGTGACAACTGCCAGCGGCAAGGACTTGAGGCTGAGTGACAACCCGTTCCAGTTCAAGGATGTGAAGGTAGACACCGATTAACGTGCGCTGCATGGGAGCCGCTTTTACCGGGATGTTTGTTCCAAAGGAATGTGATCACTTATTCGATATCGCACTTTCTGAAAAATGTACAAACGTAAAACACTCTGGAACGTGTGAATCCCAAACACCGTGAGGACTCCATGCCCAGCCTCCGGAATCATTCGCAGGAGGTGCTTCTTTATACTGGTTAAATCTGGAAAAATCCATCCTCCAAACATCTTTGTCTTGAGGAGGCAAAATGAAATCGTCACCCATGGCCAATACGTCCATTTCCGACCAAGGTAATGCGAGTTCTACGGTCCACCCTCTATCTCGATCATTGTCATCGTTAATGGTACCATCGAGGAAAACAGCACTCCGCAAACCTGCAAAATCCCAGTTCCAATAACCAATCCTTCTGCCCCTGGGATGATTTTTATATCCAACACCACGAAAAGATCGTACTCCGGTCTGCTCCCGATCAAATACCTCCATTCGACTATATCCTTTTTTTACATACGATTCTTCCCAAATGAACAAAACCTCGTAAATCGTCCCATAGGCATTAATCTCAAATTCGTAATAGG
Organism: Flammeovirgaceae bacterium; assembly: GCA_003229495.1. GTDB lineage: Bacteria > Bacteroidota > Bacteroidia > Cytophagales > Cyclobacteriaceae > SZUA-3. The sequence continues at coordinate 395 of QIEB01000537.1, read as the reverse complement.
CATCTTTTCCTGCGATAAATAATTCGACATCGTTGTTGGTGTAAATCGGAGCATCGCGTTCGGTAAGGGTGGCCTGCAAATTCGGCTCTTCGATCCAATATCCAACGTAAAGAAAATCATCATCCCAAAGCACGGCTACCCTCGTATCATGAATGGTGCTTTCCCCAGAAATCAGGTCTCTAAAACTGTCGGAGCGCGGCGCATTTAGCCATGCTAATTCGTCCAGTTTCCCGTCGATCTGTATAGCCGAGTCAATTTTGTACGAGGTGTAATGAGGAATATGATCCACATTACATGGAAGAAAATTTAGCGTATCCTTTACCGAATACTGTGCCATCACTGAAGAATTTAGATCTTCATCAACTTGCAACTCAAGCCTCGGGAAATCTTCCTTT
>QIEB01000093.1 GCA_003229495.1 Flammeovirgaceae bacterium | reverse complement strand
GAAGAGAAACCCTGGAATATGCAGCTTCTACCCAAGAAATACCATCAGGAGTGGCAATTCCGGAGGGTGCGGTAGAAAATGGAGACGGCACCTACAATGTGCCAGCCATGTCCAGCACTGAATTGCTAAGTACTGCGGCCGACAACGAGCTGGAAAAGTTCAAAAAAACCCAGGTGCAGCTGGCAGGGAACATTGGAGTTGACATTGACCTGACTCACAATATTTATTTGACTACTGGAATCAGGGTGAATTATTCGCTTACAGATATGCGGAATGATGAGCTGATAGCCATCCTAAAACAAGGAAATAATTTAGCGGAGGACATCTTTGGACGCAGGGCAAACTTGCTGGTTGGCTTCCAGTTTGGAGTGCACTATATGTTTGGTGGCGTATGGAGTGGCAGATAGCTAAATTATAAGTTATGAATTATTTAGTTATGAATTGGGTTTTCGGATCTTTCAGTTATTCACTAACTCAGTCACTCGCTACTTCAGTCATTTCTAAAAAGCCCCCTGTCCAGCGAGTACTTACCTCCTCCAGTCAGGAGTAAAAACAAAAAGATCACCAAATACAACAAAGCCTTTTCTTTGGTGGCGAATGGATCAGCGCCGTGATGAATTAACGCAGCTACTCCCATAGCAATAATTAGTGGAATGGTTGCCCACCTTGTTCCCAAACCGAGAACAACTAGCAAACCGCAAACCGCTTCGGCAAAAGCCATTAATACCAGTGTTGTCTCGGGACCCAATCCTAAAGGGTCAGCAAACCCAAAGTTACCACCCAGGATCTTATTCACTTTGGGTATCCCGTGGGTCATCATAAAACCACCAGAAAATAGCCGCAGCAGTAATACTGCAAGGTCTATGGGGGCCTTGCTAAGATTAGAGTTGAGAAGTAGTCCAATCATTTTTCAGATTTAATTAGTTTTGGCCGAAACTAGGGAAAACTACTCAGTCAAAAAAGTAATACCCTCCAAAAAAGTATGCCCGGCCATAATTTTGGAATTGTTGGCACCTTTCGCTATTATTCTATATAAGCTCATATATAGCTACAATGTTTAACTTATCTGCAATTCTCGAAGACAGCTCTAGAAGGTATCCGGAAAAGGCCGCTTTTACTTTTTTGGAGAAGACCTTGACTTATCAGGAAACCAACGCCATAGCCAACCAAGTGGCCAATGGTCTGAAAGCAAAAGGCATTGGTGCGGGTGATAAGGTAGCGCTTAGCTGTCTCAATCTTCCTTATTTCCCGATCATCTATTTTGGTATATTGAAAGTGGGTGCAGTGGTGGTGCCGTTGAGTGTTTTACTGAAGGAAAACGAGATTGCCTACCATTTAACAGATAGTGAAGCAAAAATCTATATCTGTTTTACGGGTACCGACCAGCTCCCCATGGGCATTATGGGTTATGCCGGCTTCAACCAAGTGGACAACTGCCAACAATTCATAATGATCATGCCGGGGTTGAATGAGCCTGCCTCTATTGATGGAGTTGAAACACTTGGGTCCCTGATCAGTGGTAGGTCCTCAACCATGGAGGGCCACCCCACTAATGCTGAAGATACTGCAGTTATTGTATATACTTCCGGCACCACAGGGCAGCCCAAAGGGGCGGAACTGTCCCACATGAACCTATTCTTAAATGCCAAAATATCCGCCCTGCTCAGCAAGGCGGAGAGTGACGATATTCAACTCATTGTACTGCCATTGTTTCATATTTTTGCCATGACGGTTTTGATGATCGCCGGGATATACAAAGGTGTGCACAGTGTACTACTTGCCAGGTTTGATCCAACAGCGACCTTGGAATTGATGAAGAAGCATCAGGTCAGCATATTTGCCGGAGTACCTACCATGTACTGGGGGTTAATTAATCTAAGTACTGAAAAACGTGATTTTAGTGATATATCAAAGTCCCTTAAAATTGCATTATCTGGTGGGGCATCACTTCCACTACAGGTGCTGGAGGATTTTAATAGAAAATTTAACGTACCCATCCTTGAAGGTTATGGAATGTCAGAAGGCTCACCTGTAGTCACCTTCAATCAAATGGAAATAGGACGTAAACCTGGTTCAGTGGGAACCCCTGTTTGGGGAGTTGAAGTGAAGTTAGTTGATCCCAACGGTCAGGAAGTGCCTGAAGGAGAAAAAGGCGAGTTGATTTTTCGGGGGCATAATGTAATGAATGGCTATTATAACCGACCTGAAGCGACTGCCGAGAGCATCGTTAACGGCTGGATGCATTCCGGAGACATTGCCACTAAGGACTCCGACGGATTTTATTACATCGTTGACCGTACCAAGGACTTGATCATCAGAGGTGGACTTAATGTTTATCCCAGGGAAGTAGAAGAAGTGATGATGAAAAATGAGGCAGTATCTTTAGTAGCAGTCATCGGAATTCCCGATGAAAAAATGGGTGAAGAAATTAAGGGTTTTGTAGTTTTGAAAAGCGGCGCCTCTATTGAGGAAAAAGAATTGATTAAATGGACTAAATCTCAAATAGCAGACTATAAGTATCCTCGTCAAATCGAATTTGTAGACAGTTTGCCGATGAGTGCCACCGGTAAAATTTTGAAGAAAGAACTTCGGAATCAAAATTAGACAACTGGACTTATCCCTGATTCCAACCAAGGAATAATCTCAAACTAAAAGATAAGCCGCGGCCCCAAATTTAGTATATCGGCGAATTCAGGAGGTCCTCCTACCAATTGATCGGTAAAGTTTTGCAGCTCATCTAATGTTTTGTCTGATATTAATTCAATAAGAATGTCCGTGGCTTTCCCACTGATCATGAACGGATAACCTTCCACAATCAGGTTTTTTCCCCTGCAGTGTCCATAAATTTGAAACTCTGGTATTTCTGTGGCTTTTTCAGCGGTCAACACACAACGATCCAGCCGTCTGTTTATATCTGCATGGTGTTGATCCTGTACAAACCTCCTGTCCGTGAACCTTCCATGCTGCTGAAAATAAGCACTAATATTTGTTCTGGATTCTTCAGAAAGAGTCCTGTGCATACTGTTCACACAGGATAGACACATGGCGTATTCAAAAATTGTCGAATAACTTTCCAGCCCCTGATAGCTTTTAAATGCTTTCTCGATCAAATAGTCAGTTTCTTCCCTCAGAAGGGGTCTGTTACACCCGATACAGTACTCCAGGTAGCCGCCGGTAGCGTCTGAGAAGAAGATTTTAGGAATGTTAATATGCTCGGGTCTTGGGATTTTCACCTGTTGCTTTTCCAAAATTTAATGGACAAGTTACAGTTTTCCTTTGAAATCCATATCTTGTGAGGATCAAACAACTACTAGAATCATGGAACACCAAACTGAACCCGCACAAGACAAAGCCATCGGTATAATTGCCTATATAACAGTAATCGGTCTTATTATCGCCTTTATTTTAAATATGGAAAAAAAGAATGCTTTTGGCAGTTACCATATCCGCCAGGCGCTGGGAATTGCAGTAAGTGGTGTGGCTATATCCTTCATTGCTATTGTTCCGGTCATTGGTTGGATCCTGGCGGTGATTGGATCTTTGCTGATACTGGTTATGTGGGTGATAGGAATTATTAATGCCATTAGTGGCAATATGAAACCCGTTCCGGTATTGGGCGATAAGTTTAATGAATGGTTTCAGGGCGTAGGCTGAAATTCGAATCCAGCCAAATCCATCTTCTATTTATACTGGTCTGGTGCCTCAAATAATGCATATAGGGCGAAACTAGCTAACCAATGTTCCCCTTCATAGCCTCCGTCTATAATATTGGACAAAGAGTAATTCACATGATGGTGTGCGATGTTCTCCAGATACTGGTATTCGGGTAAGGTTCTGGCTATCCCGTATAAACACCAGGCACGACTAAAGTTTACGCCGTCCAGATGCACCAGTTTGCCATCACTTCGATCAGATACTTCTCCGGGTAAAAGTTCAAATGACGACTGCTGCAACCCGGGCATAAAGGTCTCTATCCAGTCACTAAATGTCTCCTGATCCAGAACCCTGCGCATGATGTCTATCTCTTCCAGACAGGGTGATAAGAAATCATACCCACTGGGCTCCCAGGTAATTGGGCACTGTTTGTCATCTTTATAAAAACTAATTGCCCGGTCCCGGATCAGTTCCTGCAATTCTTTCTTACCTGCAGCCACCGCATAATCCCAGGCAAAAGTGAGCCCGAAAGCAGTGTTAGTATGTTCACCTACCCGGATTGGATACCTTAGTTTGGGTAGAAAATCCAGATATCTCGAGATAGTTAAATTTGTTAATGGCTCAAGGTTTTTCCACAGCTCCCGACCTAGTGGATCATCCCAGGTATGTAATTCTTCCGCCAGTTTCAGCAGCCAAGCCCATCCATAGGTTCTTTCGAAAGAATTCTCTTCCTGGCGCTGAAAGTAATTTAGTTCTGCGAGAATATTGGTGGCACTGATATTCGACTTAAGTCTTTCCCGGGCCTCTTCGGCGCGGTCTATGGTTGGGAATTCTTTAAGCAAACGAACCAGCATCCAATGACCATGCACCGAAGAGTGCCAATCGAAGCAACCATAAAAAGCTGGATGCAGTTCCTTTGGGGAGGCCAGGGAACTACTATCAATCAGTGTTTGACTGAGTTTGTTGGGGTACTCTTGTTGCAAGCATGCTAAGGGAAGTGCCGCTAATCGATTGGCTTGTTCAAGATCAAGAAATGGTGGTACAATGGTTTGTTTTTCCGTTTCTGAAACTTTTTGACATGAAATTGAAAAGCATAGGATCAACAAGCACCGATACATATATTTCGGGTTGACTAGTCGTACTGCATGGTCTCCAGGTTCAGTCTCACGTTTACCAGGTTGTTCTCTGAACTAATTCGCTGGACCAGTTTTTTACCTCTGTAGATAAACACTAGCTCCTTTGTGTTTTTGGGTACCTGGATAGTATAACCACCGGTGGCGTTTGAAATCTTGGCCACATTACTTCCGGGAACCATTATATTAACTCCTTCTAGTTGTTCTCCTGATGTGGATAAGGTGATTTTGCCGTAGATGCGCCGGGCCCGATTTGGGTCAAATTTACTTTCCACTACAGGTTTTTCTACCACTTTAACTGGCTCTTCAATAGTTTGTGCAGGTTCTTCTACAGCTTGCACAGGTTCTTCTAAGCTTTCAACAGGTTGTTCTATTGTTTCATCAGGTTGTTCAACGGAATTAGTAGGTCCTTCAAGAATGTTGCCAGGAGCATCTACTGTCTCATCAATTGGTACAAGCTGGTTAGTTGATACATCGTCTGCACTGACTGCCGTTTCTGTGGTTTCCTGGCTATTCTCTTCAGTAACTGCTTGAGTATTATTTTCATTGGGAGGTTCGGCCATGGCCCTATTGAGAACGGGTCCCTGGAACTCATATATAAAAATAAACAGAACAGTGGCTGCGGCAGCAGTAACCAGTCCAAGTTTTGCTAATACTTTCACTTTCAGCTGAATTAATATTTAAAAAATGCGATCAAAGTGGATTATCGCCTATAATAAAACAACAAAGTTAGCTGAAAATTATTGCCGGTGCAATAGGAAAATTTCATTTGACCTATTGTTCTACTGTTCTCTTGTTCTACTGTTCCCTTGTTCTACTGTTCCCACAGGTTCCTGTTGACATAAACAATGAAAGCTCCCCAGTCCTCTCAATATTTCTAATGAATCAATACCAACCACTTGTCGGTTCTTAAAGATTTTACCAAGAATGGTCATGGCCACTTTGTCGTTGGAGTCGCCATAGGTTGGAACCAGCACCGCTCCGTTACAAATGTAAAAATTTGCATAACTAGCTGGTAGTCGTTGCTTCCAATGGTACTGGGGTCGAGGCATGGGCAATGTCAATATTTCTAACGGCTTACCACTTACCAACTTCATTTTCTTCAAGGCGGCCAGATTTTCCTGCAGTGGATGAAAATTTGCATCAAGAGGATCTTCTTCCACCACAGTAACTAAAGTGTTGGGACTGACGAAACGGGCAAGGGTATCGATGTGTCCACCGGTATCGTCGCCCTCAATTCCATGAGATAACCAAAGTACCTGATCTACACCTAGATTGTCCTTCAATTTCAACTCCATCTTCTCCCGGGACATTCCAGGATTCCGGTTTGGATTTAACAGACATGATGATGTAGTCAACACTGTACCCTGGCCATTAGAATCTATTGATCCGCCTTCCAATACCACACCGGGTTTGATCAAATCGAGCCCCAAAGCTGAAGCCACTTTGCCGGGGATGGCATTGTCCAAATTGTATGGAGGATACTTGCCACCCCAGGCATTATAGTCCCAGTCTACCACTATCTTGTTCCCTTGGGCGCTTACCAGAAAACATGGCCCATGATCCCTGCACCAGGCGTCATTGGTGGCATGGTGGTAGAATTTTACCCTCGAGTGATCAATTCGTTGATTTTTTAATCTGGTCAATGCCGCCAACTCCATACTTTGGTCACATACATTTATGCAGACCATTTCCCATTTGGTTAGTTCTTTGATAAGTCGTAGATAACTGTCGAAAATAGGCTCAATCCCACCTGGCCAAGTTTCTATGTTGTGAGGCCAGCTTAACCAGGTGGACCGATGTCTGTGCCATTCAGGAGGAAAGGAATATCCTAGCCCAATCGGTGGGGTCTTGATTTCAATCAATGAAGCATTTGGTTATATCCTGATAGCTGTCTATGCGCCGGTCTCTTAAAAATGGCCAATGATTGCGGTAATAATTGGTTTTTTCCAGGTCTATTTCTATCACCCGAATAGCTTCTTGCTGGTCGCCTTCCCAGAGTACCGTTCCAAAGGGGTTAATCACTACCGAACCTCCCCAGAACTTGATATTCCCCTCTTGTCCTACTCGATTTACGGCCACCACATGTACTCCGTTGGCGATTGCATGAGATCTTTGAATGGTTTGCCAGGCTTGATATTGCTCAGTATTGGTTTTCTGGTCCTGGCTGATATCCCACCCAATAGCTGTGGGAT
>QIEB01000610.1 GCA_003229495.1 Flammeovirgaceae bacterium | reverse complement strand
CAGGAGTATATCAGGATTACTGATATTAAACCATGGGATAATTTGGGTTATTAGTAATTTGCACGGCCCCAATCTCGACTTGGATTGATGTCTGAATCTGGCAATTATACATTGGGACAATTCTCCTAATTATCCTATCTTATCAAAAAAATGCTAAAGTGTTTAAATATCTTTTATCCTAATAGTCTAATAGAATGACACCCATTTCAAAATTGAAAAAGAAACAATTTAATAAGTATGCGGATGGTGAAGCAGGCAGCCCTTCATGTTATGGACTACTTAATTTATTAACCATCATCATCATTTTTTTGACTTTTGGTTGTGCCGGTCCACCGGTGGCTATGGATGTGAATCTTATTCCTAACCCTAACCCCAATGTACCCCTGGCTGGTATTCTGACCTTTACTTCCGATCGACCTGTAGTACCATCACTTTATATAACCGACGGTATGAATGAACAAAGGGTCACTCCGGATGATGAACCTCGCACTAATCATGAAATATTAGTCTTAGGCTTAAGGCCAGATCGCATGCATGAAGTAATTGTAACCATAACTGATGAACGAGGGCATGAAAGCGTGCTCGACACCCTGCAAATAAGCACACCTCCATTACCTGATGATTTTCCCCCAATAGAAGTGAGCCAGGTGCAGTCAGAGAGTATGGAGCCAGGAATCACAACACTCAGTATCTACCGATGGGATGTTCCATACATGCCCAATATAGAATGGGGCCTGGTAATGGCAGTGGACCAGTTAGGTGATGTACTTTGGTATTTCAGAACTCCATTCCTTCCCACCGAACTTCGAAGGATGAAAAATGGAAATTTATTCCTTATGGGTCATAGAGACGGTCGCTTGTGGGAGATTGATATGCTTGGAAACATTGTAAAGAAATGGCATTCTGCTGGGGTAATATTAGAGGAATTAACAAAAGAAAGTATCCCTGTCGAAACAGATTATTTTCATCACGACGTCATCGAACTACTCTCTGGTAATCTTATGGCGCTGGGAGTTGAGGTACAAAATATGGATGATTTCCCTATTGAATATCCTCCGAGTACCAAGCGACAAAATGCCAATGTTGTTGCAGATGTTATTCTTGAGTTTGAACGAAATGGGAATACCGTACGAAAATGGTCGATAACCGACATTCTAGATCCGAGACGATTGGGGGAGGGTTCATTTACCAATTTTATGTATGCTCTAATCTATGCTAAATACGATCCGTTACCTTTTGATATTACTCACTCCAACGCCTTGTATTATATCGAAGAGCAAGACGCTTTAATTATTTCTTCCAAGCATCAATGTGCGATCTACAAAATTGATATGGCTTCAGGTGAGCTTTTATGGATCCTTGGCGACCCCATTGGCTGGGACAAACCATGGTCTGAAAAACTGTTGCAGCCAAAAGGAGATATTACCTGGCCCTGCCATCAGCACGGACTTGAGATGACACCAAATGGCAATCTGCTTCTTTATGATAATGGTGCTGAACGAGCCATTCCACCGCAAGAGCCTATGCCTGAGGAAGAGCGCTACAGTCGTGCAGTGGAGTATCGTATTGATGAAACAACGGGCACAGTCGAAGAGGTATGGAGTTACGGTCCTGACCAGGAGCATTTTATGTCACCCTTTGTTTGTGACGCCGATTACCTTCCAGAAACCGGGAACATTCTAATTACTGATGGTGGGCGTATTTCGGGTCCTGATGGTGAACCGGTTACAGATTTAATTAAAGGCAAAAAGTGGGCACGTGTTTTTGAGGTGACGTATGAAGATAAGAAAAAAGTATGGGAGCTGATTATGAAGCATCCGGAAACAGGATTTTCAATTTACCGGGCGCAGCGTCTACGTAGCCTTTATCCAAAATTAGATCATTCAACAGGTTAATAAATAAAGGGCAGGCAGGCTCACACTCAATTTCTATATCACTGCATTCCTCTGTTCTCCATTCAAAAACGCCTCCACATTCTTAACTGTCTCTTCCATCAACCTACTACGTGACTCGAAACTGGCCCAGGCCTGATGGGGGGTGATGATACAATTTGGTACTCCCACCAAAGGATGATCAGCAGCTGGAGGTTCACTACTTAATACATCTAAGGCCGCTCCGGCAATCACTTTGGTTTCCAGCGCCAATTTAAGTTCCTGCTGGTTAATCAACGGTCCGCGGGAGGTATTGATTAAAAACGCATCGGGCTTCATTTGCTGCAGTCGATCTCTATTCACGATCTCTTGTGTATCCGGATTAAGTGGTACATGCAAACTGATAAAGTCGCTTTGACTAAACAATTCATCTAAAGAAACCAGGCGATAGGATACAGTACTATCCTGTAATCTGGGGTGATAAACGAGGATTACCATTCCAAAAGCCCGGGCAATCTGTGCAGTTCTTTTGCCGATGGAACCATATCCTATAATCCCTAGTTTCTTGCCTGACAATTCGATCAAAGGTCTTTTCCAGTAACTCCAATCACTGGAACCGCTCCAGCCTCCCTGTGACACATCAGAAGCATGCATTCCCACGTTATTCGCAAGTTCGAGTAACAAGGCCATAGCATGCTGTGCCACTGAATCCGAACTGTAGCCTACCACGTTGCTTACCTGAATTCCCCTTTCTTTAGCAGTCTGTACATCGACAATGTTGTAGCCGGTGGCCATTACACTAATGAATTTCAAGTTGGGCAACTCGCTCAATTGTTCTTTCTGCAGCAAAGCTTTATTGGTAAGCACAACATCCGCGTTTCGTGCTCTGATTGTTACCTGTCTGGCATCACTGCGTTCATAAATAGTAAGATTCCCCATTTTTTCTAATGGTCCCCAGTCAAGGTCGCCGGGGTTTAGTGCATGGCCGTCAAGTACAACGATATTCATATCAGGAATTTTCTAAATCGTCCAGAACTTTGCCCAACTGATCTACTAAAAAGTTGGCATTACTGGTTGAAATAACCAGGGGCGGTTTAATCTTAACTACATTATGCCGGGGACCATCGATACCCAATAAAACACCCCGGTCCTTCATATTTTCAACCAATTGGTTTGCTAGTGCGGCTGCTGGATTCTTGGTTTCTCGATCTTGCACTAACTCAATTCCCAAAAACAACCCCAGCCCGCGCACATCTCCAATCATCTCATGTTTGTCTTTCAGTTTATTCAAACCGGATTTTATGGTGGTCCCCACCAGTTTTGCATTTTGCTGAAGCTTTTCCTCCTGAATGATTCGTAAAACAGCTTTGCCGATCTCGCAGCTTACGGGATTACCGCCAAAACTATTAAAATATTCCATGCCATTGTTGAATGAATCGGCAATCTCCGCGGTGGTAACTACCGCAGCCAACGGGTGACCATTGCCCATGGGCTTACCCATAGTTACTATATCCGGTACTACTCCTTGGGATTGGAATCCCCAAAAATGACTTCCAACCCGCCCAAATCCTACCTGCACCTCATCGGCAAGGCATACGCCTCCATATTTTCGGATTTGTCGGTAGGTACCCTTTAGATAACCATCTGGTAATACTACCTGTCCGCCACAACCTAATAATGACTCACCAATAAAACCCGCAAGTCCTCCGCCTGAATCAACAATATGCTCGATAGTCTTTTGTTGTTGATCCAGATATCTGGACAATGCCGATGGATCTTCTGCCCGGAACCTACCTCGATACAAGTCTGGCGACGGTAATTCATGAATGTACGGTTTTTTGCCAAACCCACCTTTACCACGGTATTTATAGGGACTTACTTCCAGTGTGGCTAAACTGTTTCCATGGTAGGCATCTTCGATCACTAAAATGTCATTATATCCGGTATGAGTACGCGCCATACGAAGGGCCAGTTCGTTGGCTTCGGTACCGCTATTGACAAAGAACACCACCGACAGAGGCTCAGGAAGATGCTCACAAAGTAAATACGCGTACTCATTTAGTTGAGGATAAAGATAACGGGTATTGGTATTGAGTTGGGTCAGTTGAGATATGGCTGCAGAAACCACACCGGGATGACAATGCCCTACGTGAGAGATATTGTTTACTCCGTCCAAAAAGGCTTTTCCCTGGCTATCATAAAGATACTGTAGTGCGCCCCGGACCATAAATATAGGTTCCCGATAGTTCAATGACATTGCTTTGCTGAAGTACCTGGATCGTACAGTTTTCAAATCACCAATGGAATGTCCTTTTAAGATTTCGATTGAACAGGTCTTTTTTAGCTGTCGTTCAAAATCTACAGGGTTAATAGATATTAGCCAATCCAATAGTTGTTTCACCGGCCTTTGATGCAATCCAACATATTCGTTAGTGGGGTCTTCATTTTGACAATGGGTTGAAATGCACAAGCTTGTACACAATCTGGCGGACACCAGGTAGTACAAAACTTCTATTTCAAGGGATGCAAGGGGCCTTTCCAGATGGTACCCCCTGACCACCCAGCTGGCAGCCCTTATGGGATTTTTATCACCCATCATAACATATGTGATCGCCACCGCCAGTTCATGAATCAACTGGGAATAAGTGGCGTCGCCAAAATCAATCAACCCTGTCACCTGGTCTGCCGATACCAGGATATTATGATCGTTTGCATCTCCGTGGATCAATCCTTGGGGCAGTTCGTGGTAATTGGGTACTACCTGATATTCATATTGCTGCATGAAGTACCAGACTAACCTGCGGTAGTGTGGGTCCTCTATTTCTGTACAGTATTCCATGCAATCTGCCGCGTATTGTAGATCCCAAGGTGACCTGCGTGTATGTAGCTCAGGCAGATCAAAGGACCACAGACATTGGTTCATAGCACCGAGAAACCGACCCAGGTGTTGGTATAACTTTGAGCTGGGTGTTACCTGGTGTAATAGGTTTCCCTCCAAATAGGTTAAAATTCTTACCCAATAATCATGATCCCCATGGGACACCTGGTACAAATAAGCTCCGTCCTTACCTGGTATTACCGCGGGGAAGGCCTTGGATTGCTTACTGTGCTCCTGAAGGAATTGAAGCAAATGATTTTGAGCATGGAGCGTTTCTTCAGGACTTTTTTCATTGGATACCTTAAGCACATATTTCCCAGACTCGTCTGACTTTAGCAGGAAGTTGGTATCTTCATAACCGGCCAATTTGGACAATTTGGCACTGATACCATATAATTCAAGCGCCCATTTGAGTACTGATTTCTCCATGCCTTCTTTAGCGCTGTATGAAGTCATAAGCCACTAAATTTATAGCAATTCATGTCATGGTAAAGTGTAAAGAGAATTGTATTAAGTCCCACAATATAGCCACAATGTAAGTTCTCAGCCAGTTATTGCCAAGAGGGGAGTCAAATATCCAGTAATTTTACCCCCCATATAATAGAAAGTGGGTCTTTGACCGGACACTCTCGCATCCATGAACTTTTTCAGCATAAAAATAGACCGTAGTGATTGGATAATCATAAAGTTGGCCACAATGTATTTTGTTGCAGCGTGTGCAGGTATCTGGTTCTCCTTCCGTGATATACAGGCTGCTGCCATATTACCGGCCAGTGGGATAGGTCTGGCAATGATGTATTTGTGCGGTAAGAAAATATGGAGGGCTATTACCATAGGTAGTCTATTTGCGAATATTCTGCTATTCTACCTACTGGATGGAACCCTAACCTGGACCGGGGCATTGACCAGTGTATTGCTGGCAACCGCAGCCACCCTTCAGATTATACTGGGTTATAGGCTAATCTTACGTTTATTTCAAAGGAAAAACCTATTTCAGCGGGCTGGACAAATATTTAAATTTATTGGCATTGTATTCATTACAGGTCTTGCCGGATCCACTATGGGTACCTTAATAATGGCTGGAACGGGAAGTTTACAAGCTCCTGTCCTTTTGACCTGGCTGCTTTGGACCATGGCAGAAATGGCAGGGATTTTACTGTTCACTCCTTTTATACTCTCCTGGTTTCAGAATTTTAAGTTTAAATGGAGCCGAACACTTTCTATAGAGATGGCTATTTTTATTTTGTTTCTGGCAGCGATGATCATTGTTTCCAGTGTACCCTATTTCTCTCCAATTGTCTGGAAATCTTTTCCCTATTTAGTGGTACCGTTTTTCCTGTGGCTGGCATTTCGATTCAATCTTCAGCTTTCTATTTCAGGTATACTCTTAGTGTCACTGTTATCAGTGATGTTTACCATTGAAGGATTGGGTCCATTCGTAATGGATTCCAGTCATCAAAGCCTGCTCATGTTACAAATTTTCATTGGAGTGTTTTGTATTTCAACCATTGTACTAACCAGTACTGTAAAAGAGCGTCAAGAAGCCCAGAAGTCAGTGGAGTTGTTTAATGAGCGTTTGGAACATACGGTGAGCGAGCGCACCAAGGAACTACACGATGAGATTCAGATCCGTAAAACAGCAGAGCAGAAAACTAAAGTTTCCAATAAGGAGCTTCGAAAGACCAATGCAGAACTAGATAGCTTTGTGTATAGTGTATCGCATGACCTCCGAGCGCCAATTACCTCAGTTTTGGGGCTTTTGAATTTGGCAAAAGATGAGAATGATCGCAATACTTTACAGGAATACCTGGATATGATCTCTAAAAGTGTGACACAACAAGATCGTTTTATTAAAGACATTCTAAATCTATCAAGAAATTCCCGACTACAGATTGACCGGACGGTAATTAATTTTGAGGAGATCGTTGGCGAAATTTTTGAACAACTTAAGTATATCAATCACCAGGAGGTTAATAAATCCTTTGAAATTGATCAGCAAAAGCCTTTTTATTCAGATGTGAGTAGGATAAAAATAGTTTTTAATAACCTGATTTCCAATGCTATCCGTCATCACAACGGGAAAGAACCCAAAGTTGACATAAAAGTTCAGGTCAAACCTAAATATGCCTATATTTCCATTCAAGACAACGGAGTAGGGATTGCGAAAGAACATCTCAATAGTGTTTTTAAGATGTTTTACCGTGCCACAGATACCAATCACGGTTCAGGCCTGGGACTTTACATTGTAAAGGAGACCATCGACAAATTACA
>QIEB01000126.1 GCA_003229495.1 Flammeovirgaceae bacterium | reverse complement strand
AGATCCAAGGTTCCTTCAAAATCACCTTTGATATGATAACTTTCCAAGTTAGTAATCTGAATATTTCCACTAAATGGTTGAGATTCCATTACTCCCCTAACATCTTTTAAGGTCAAAGTAGCCTTAGAAAGGTCGTTCACCTGAGCGCTGTGAAAATTTCCTGATAGATATACCCCTTCAATACCTTTTTGGTAATTTGGGTGGAAGAAAGAGGCATTCCTGCAACCAAAGTTCACGTAGACTTCGGGGTATTCATCTACTGCTACTGATCCATCGATCCGTCCCTCAAAATAAATCCCACCTTTACTTTGGTATTTCCTGAATTTCCCACTGATATCTTCTGGAAGCAGGGACAAAACCGTTTGAATATTAGTACCCTGACCTTTAAAGGCTAGATCCAGGGTACTATCAGAACCCTGATAATACCCACTCAAGAGGAAGGTTGATCCGCCCACAGTTATTTCCGATGCTCCAATATCCCATTTCTTTTCCGGCTGCAGATAGCGGATATTTCCCTGAAGAATAAGAGGTTTGTGTTTAAAGTATTCTTGTTGTCCAATTGTCAGTGCCTCCGAAGTAACCTCCCCTTCCAGTTGAACATCGTATACCTGTGACAGTGATGTTAATGAGGCTATCACATCGTGTGCTTGTAGCTGATATTCCTGATTCCTCAAAAGATCCAGATAGGTAATGGCTACATTTTGTAAATGGATCTTCTTTAATTTAAATCCCACCTCGTTCTTATTGCCACTGGTATCTTTTCTAACTATAGTAAAATTGTTATCTCCAAGTTCTGTCTGCACTAAAAATAATCGTCCTTCTTCCATGTGGATCTGCTCCACCACCCAGTGCCCCTGCAAAATGTCCCAGGCATTGAAGGTACAATAAATGTTACGTGCAGTAGCAAGGGTGTCGGCAGGGCCTGGTAGGCTGCCATCTATAACCACATCACTCAGTACTATCGAAACATCGGGGAATTTTTCCCACCAGGAAGCTTTGATGCCACCGGCCTGAATAGGGGTATCTATTTTTTGGTTGGCTTCGACAATGAATCTTGAAACCAATTGGTCCTGATAGATATATACAAGTACCGCCCCGGCTACACAAAACAGTAATAAAACCAGGCCCAAAAAAAATAAAGATCTTTTTAATAATCTCAGGGCGTCCATGCCTCGGCAAATTTATTAAATACAAAATGTAATGATCGCGGAATCATGAAAATCTTTAGTTATGCCAGTATCAATGATAATGCGCGGGAACACTTTTTAGTATATAATGCGGGTTATACTTTTGTTTTATACTTAATATTCATGGCACAGGTCATTTTATTTTTTGCAAAATATTCTATGACTGTCCTAAAACCCTGACACCGATCGTCATTCTGGTAAATAAATTTAAATTCAACATTATAATTTTTAGAATCATGGCAAAATATCTTTATTTATTTAGAGGGGGTGAAGAAAATATGGCAGCACTTTCTCCTGAAGAAACTCAGGAGCATATGCAAAAGTGGGGCGCCTGGATGCAGGGCTTGGCCGAAAATGGAAAGTTAATTGACGGCCTGCCATTGAACAAGTCTGGTAAAGTAGTTGAACAACGGGAGAGCTGGTCCACGACGGACCTTATACCGAAGGAGCAGAAATGGTAGGTGGTTACATGCTCATTAACGCCGAATCGTTTGAAGAAGCATTGGAAACAAGCAAAGGATGTCCGATTTATGAAAATGGGGGGAGTACCGAGGTTAGAGAGATCATGAATATGGACATCTAAAACAAAAAATCAGACTTTGTGGTATATTGATTATTCCCAAAGCTTAAATATTTTTAATTTTAAGACTCAACTGATATTGGTTGAGTCTTTTTCTTATATGGCATTCAATCTTGATATTGACTTTAAAGAAGAATTTTCCAAGCAGGTAGCATTGCTGACCCACAGATTTGGTGTTGATAAGATGGACCTCATAGAAGACGCTATTCAGGAAGCCTTTTATAAAGCGCTCAAGACTTGGCCTAACGGTCCTCCTCAAAATCCAAAAGGCTGGATATATCGGGTAGCGAGAAATAATTTAATCGACAAACTTAGACAAAAGCAGCATATCAGCATTGACCAATATGAGTTCAAGCTAAGCGCAGAGGAGGATCAATGGAACGATCCTCAATATATCAGGGATAACCAGTTAAAGATGATATTCGCTTGCTGCCATCCGGACCTGAAAACCGCGGACCAACTATTGTTGAGCCTTAAGTTCCTGTGCGGGTTTGGGTCCGGACAAATTGCCCGAGCGCTTTTGAAATCAAGGAGCGCGATTGAAAAAGCTATTTTCCGGGCCCGGATGAAATTTAAGAAAGTGGCCACAAATTTGGAGATCCCAAATGTTGCTGATCTAAAGGACCGGATTGATGGTGTACTAAAGGTAATATATCTGCAATTCAATGAAGGATATAAAGTATCCGAAGGCACTCAATTGACCAATAAGGACCTGTGCCTGGACGCCATAAAGCTTGGTGAACTGCTGGTCACTTACCCCGATCTTTCGGTACCGGAGTTATCAGCATTATTGGCCTTGATGTATTTCCAGGCATCCAGGCTTGATGCCCGCTTGGATGATGACGGGAATTTATTGACCCTGGATCGACAGGATAGAAAACGTTGGAACTACCACTACATTCTTCAGGGAAATATATATTTGAGTAGAGCAGCTTCTGGTTCGAAATTGAGTCGATATCACCTGGAAGCAACTATTGCCAGCCTTCATTGTGCGGCAACAAGTTATGACAAAACCAATTGGCCGGCAATAGTTGAGTGGTATGACCTGGCTATCCGAACCAACCCCAATAAAAGTTACCGTCTAAATAGACTTATTGCTGCCAGACAATTCCTGGAGGTAAAAACCATTCTCAAGCAAGTTAATGAATCACTACTGCCTAAAAATCAGTTCACCTATATTTTCCTGGGAGACTTATATAGAGATCTCGGAAACAATCGAACCGCCCTGGTCTATTATCAGAAAGCGGGCAGCTTGATTTTAAGTAGACCGGAAAAAGACTTTATTGCTTTCAAAATCGATCATTTATCGAATTAAATTAGGAACGATTCCGGGTTAAAACGCTTCGGTAAAGTCAAAATAAATTCCCGTAGAATCACGACCGAAACCAAAATCAATTCTCAGATTCATTCGAGGTTGTACTTCAAGTCGATAACCAAAACCAAAATTAGGGAGCCATTTTACAATTTCCTCCACTCCATCAAAGATTGTCCCAGAACCTACCCAGGTGGTAAAGCCATGGGGACTTAGCTGGTTTTGTGGATTGAGAAACATATGGCGATACTCGGCTGTGAAGTGCATCCCTGCCACATCCCGGTATTGCCCCTTAATATAGCCTCGCAATTCCCTGCTGCCACCAAGTCTTGTCATTTCTGCCCAGGGGACATCGCCATACCCAAATCGCCCCTTGTACCTAAAGGCAATGGTTTTGCCTTCCCGATCTAGTTGGCGATAGTGCCGAAGATCCAGCAATACCACCTGATAATTATTATCGCTGCCAAGTCCTGAGGTATAAAACGTGGTTGCAATATTTGCAAATATTCCTTTCCAGGCATTCACTACTATGTCCCGGCTATCATACTGTAAGGAGAACCCAATCCCCGCGTTGTAATTTTCCGGACCAAACTCAACAAAATTGGGATCTTGGTCCATAACAGGGTTGGTTTCTACTGCATTTGTATAGTTGAAGTCAAGCAATATTCCGGCATACAAACTGGGTCGTATACGGTAAAGGAATTCGGGATTAAAAGCCCAGCCCTGGCGATTATAAAGAGTGGTGGTATCGCTTTTGGGTATTTCAACCGCACTATTATATCCTACCCCAAAGTAGTCATCTTTGGCATCACTGTAGGCGGCTAGTACATTAATTCTTACCCTGTCTCGCCACCAAAAAGATTTGAGCTTGGCCCCAAAACTGATATTTCCCCGGGTAGATGCAATAAAGGTGACTGGTAGAGTGGATCTTTGGGTCAAAGTATCAAAACGATTGGTTTTAAAACTTAGAAGCCCCCCCACAGCAAATAGCAATCCGGCATCCGGAGTGTAACCTGGGCCAATCATAGGGCTTAGAAAAGGCAACCCGTTTTCAATTCGTTCTTTTTTAAGTTTCTTTCTCCTTTCAAAATGTCCTTTCAGGCCTGTTGATTGAGCTAGACCATCGTAAGCACCAATTGTAATCATAATTGCCACTAATAAATGCTTTGTCCAGGTTGTCATAGATCATACAATATACCAGATATTGGCAAATGCATAAGTTTCCGGAATAATCCCCCGCGGATTAGACGGGATCTAGATAAGGCCCGGAGTGATATAAATTGGATTTTTAAGATCTCAAATTGTATTTAGGGATTAATTAATTTAATCTTATATATTTGTCTCCTCAAACACAATAAAATTTTTTAACACTATAATTATGAAAACAATATTTAAACTAACACTTGCACTATTGGTTATTCCAATCTCCATGTCGGCACAATCCAATAAGGAAGAAGTGGATTACATCCAAAGCATTTTTGGAATGGAGAAAAAAGCTATTATAGCGGATTTTATCGAACTTGATGGTGCAGCTAAAGATGCGTTTTGGGTACTATATGACCAATACGAGGTAGAACGAAAAGAGCTGGGTAAAAGACGCTTGGCTTTATTGAATGACTATGCCAAACATTATGATGGAATGAGTGATGAAAAGATTGATGAGCTGGCAAAAAGCGGCAGTAAGCAAGTCAAACTGGACGAAGACCTCAGGTATAAGTACTTTAATAAACTAAAGAAAGAGGCAGGATCTACCGTGGCTGCCCAGTTTTATCAAATTGAAGGATATTTTAATGCGGCCATCCGTATGAGTATTCTAGAGAGTATTCCCTTTATCGGAGAGCTTGACGACTAGAGCTCCCATCCAGTGAAGGAACTTTAAATTACTGAATAAGATGGCAACTAGTAGGTACTACCATCTTATTCTTTTTTTATCTTCTCTCATAAGGAGATGCCTAAATAGCACAATTAGGTATCTCCGGTCGATTTCTAATGACAATTCCGGGTAATGTCAATCATTAGATATATAGCCATCATTTGTGTGTATCAAGTGGCCATACATGGCCTCTATGCACAATCAGTCCATCCGGTTGATCTTACAACTCCACTAACACTATTTACTGATCCTAAACAATTTGATGAAGGAAAGAAAGACCATACCCTTTTAGACCAGATATCTGATTTAATAAACGCCACTCCAGCTGGCGAAGAGATCACCGTATGTGTATTCAAATTTGAACTTGAAGAGCTTGCCTATGAATTAATTAGTGCGCAGGAGCGTGGTATAAAAGTCAGGGTGATTCTTAACAAGGGTGACACCAGTAAAGAGACTAACAAAGAGGTAAAAGATTTACTGCAGGTTAAACTGCCGGACTTTCACTGGATAGAGAATAAGATTTCAGATAAAGGAATTATACACAACAAATTTATTCTCTTCTCCCGGATCGAATCAACCGATGGGCCCATCCATCACCTGGTACTTCAAACTTCTTCGAACTTTCAGAAAAAGGGAGCTAAAAAATTACAAGACATGCTGGTTGTTACCAGTCCTGAATTATACTATTGTTTTCTCGATTTTTGGTTTGAGATCAAAGTATTGGGACGTGCTGATCGGTTAGAGAATTTCAACTATTTTTCCTGCTCTGATCAGAAAGGGCAGAAGGCCTACTTTTTCCCAAAACGAAGGGACCAGGAATCCCATGGGTCAGATAACGTGCTTAAAGCACTCAAGGATGTGAAGAATCCCAAACAAACCAAGATCAGATTTGCGCATGGGAAGTGGGACCAGAACCGGGAAGATCTGGTTGAGGAGCTTCAACAACTCAAAGAAAGGGGAGCCCTGGTAGAGGTGGTAACCAATACAAATGTTGATAAGGGCGTCCGTAAGGAACTGAAGAACCTCCACCAAGGCATTTATTATCTCGATGACAGCTACAAACTACATACAAAGTTCTTCTTGATAGAGGAAGGGAGCGAAAAACAAGTATGGACCGGGTCACATAATTTGACAGAAAGGTCGTTGCGTGAAAATTTTGAAGTTTTGTTAAGAGTAAATGAGGATATGGTTTATCAGGCCTACCTGGATTACTTCAATAAAATAAAGGCATTGGCTACTCCTTAAGTTTACCTGGTGTTCCTTTTTTTTCAGAAATCCTGAAATAATCTTGAAAATATTACTTGGAAAGGCTTTAATCATACAACTTCTCATAGTTGGAATATCATTGGGTTGTTGCCCCGCTATTTTTAGTCAGATTGCAGAGGAATCTTCCACAAAAGATTCCTTAAGGGCCACAATTCGCTACGGTGACAGAGGATTTGAGTTCCGGACGGCCAACAACAATTACCTAATGCAAATTCAGTGGCGGCTTCAAACCCGAATAGCTTACCCTTACGATAATGACCCTATTACCTTAGAGGAATTTGGAGAGGACCACCTCATAATTGGAATCAAGCGGGCCAGAATGAAAGTGGGCGGACATGCGTTCACCCCCTCTTTTAAATACTATCTGGAATATGAGCTATCAGCTGGCAAACTACTTGATTTTAGGGCCATGTATCAGTTTTCCCCAGCGCTTAACCTCAAGATAGGACAGTGGAAGGTCCAATATAGCAGGGAACGCATAGTTTCTTCGGGGAAACAACAAGCGGTGGATCGTTCAATCCTGAATTTTGCATTCACCCTGGATCGACAGCAAGGTATCTCACTTTATGGCAGGTTAAAAGGGGATGGGCTATTAGATTTTAACTACTGGGTTTCAATGTTAATGGGAACGGGTAGAGGCGCTACTAATAATGATGATAGCAACCTCCTATGGATGACCCGTTGGCAATGGAACCCTATGGGAACACCTGTGGCATTCATAGAATCCGACTTGCGGGATCAACAGCCGTTCGTTCTAAGTCTTGCATTGGCAGCAGCAACTAATCGAAGCCCCTTCACTCGATTTTCAACAGGTGGTGGAGGGCAGCTACCTGGGTTTGAGGAGGGGATTGATGGTCAATACCGGGTAAATCAGTGGTTACAGGAAACATCAGCAATGGTCAAGGGTTTTTCCTGGCAGCAGGAATTTCACTGGAAAGAGATTGATGACAGGGTGAACCGTAAAAAAACATTATTGTTGGGGAACCTGGTCCAGATCGGATATTTTTTCCATCACTTGATCCCAGCATTTCCGAAGAGAATGGAACTGTTTATACGTCACGCGTTTTATGATCCGGACACGGATATAGTGGACAATTTCAGAAAAGAGATCACATTCGGTACCAACTGGTTTTTCAGGGGCCACCGAAATAAGCTGACCTTGGAGTACAGTCATCTGGATTTCAAGGACAGCCCTACGGAACTCAGCGATGGTTCACGGGTACGATTGCAGTGGGATGTTTCTTTTTAATTTTTTGGCTCGGCAGAAAACGTTTGAAATGATGTGAAGACAGAAGAATCTAAACCAATCCAGATAATTCTTTAAATAATGTCATTTTTTTTAATAAGTTTACACCCTTTATTTTGAGAGCAAATTTTTTTCCTCAGACTCAAATAACATTGAAATAAACGGTTATGCTAAAATTAGAATCAAAAATGGAATGGTTGACCTTAGGTTGGTTGACCTTGTTACTGACTGGATGTTACCCTAGCGAAGACCTTACAGTAAGTGAGTTGGATATTGTAGTAACCATACCAGATCAATCCGAAGATTATGGCAGGTTTCAGACATTTGCAGTACCTGACTCTGTAGTCAGGGTTGGGCAGGATGAAAGTGATGAAGGACCGGGGCCGTTTGACGATTTGATGCTTGATCTGGTGCGATCTAATTTAACAGCATTAGGATATGTCGAAGAGGAAAACCCTGAAACGTTTCCTCCGGATCTGGTAGTATTGGTGGAACTTTTGGTAGTAGATAACATAGTGGTCGGACCTGCGTATCCCATTTGGCCAGGTTGGGGATGGTGGGGCGGATGGTATCCGGGTTGGGGATTTGGGCCAGGCTGGGGCGGCTATTACCCATGGGTACCAGTTGGTCAATATACCACCGGTACAGTAATATTGGATATGATCGATCCAGCTCAAGCAGATGATATGGACGAAACGGTACCCATAATATGGAGTGCGTTTATCAATGGGTTGGTAACAGGCAGTGATGCGGAAGTTGAAACTCGTATTGTAACCAACATTAATCAGGCATTTGACCAGTCACCCTATCTGGGCTCAAATTAACTTTACTTCAATCAAAGAACTTATGCTTAATAAATATATAACATTAATCGTGGTAACTGCTGGTCTGGCATTAAATATACAGGCCCAGGAATGGGACTGGGCTACCAGCGTTAGTTACAGCTTTGGATTGCCCACAGGTGACTTGCAGGACTACACCGACAACACTAGTTTTCGCGGGATCATTATAGACACCCGAAATTTTCAAAACAGTAATCTCAGTATTGGGTTTAGTTTTGGTTGGCAAGTATTTAAAGACCGGGCGGATGGCACTGTTAGTGTTGACGGCAACGACATTACCGGAACTCAGGTACGCTATGTAAACACCATTCC
>QIEB01000123.1 GCA_003229495.1 Flammeovirgaceae bacterium | reverse complement strand
GGTTGAAAATTCACACTTTGGTTGCTACCTTTTTCCATGGCTTGAGCTGCCAGTAGATAGTGGCGGTAGTCAATAGATTTCCCTGTACATCATGGACCATTACCGGACAAGGCACAATGACACTGTCCTGGTCTTCCAGCGGTCGGTAAATTTTTTCGCTCAACCATTCATCATCCACTTTGAAGATTGCGGTAGCATCCATTTTACCCTGGTAATGATATTCAATGTCAAGCCGTTGAAGAATGATCCGGTAATCCTTATTGCCCAAAATGCTTAAAAGCATCAGTCCGGTGGTAAATTCCGATAAAGTGGCCAGGGCAGTGGCATGTAAGCCTTTAATGTGATTAAAATTGTTTTTTTTATAGGGTATAAAGGTCTTGACCTCATGTTCTGAGATTTTCAGTACTCTAAATCCATGAGGTCTATTGAATGGTATCATACGGTCCAATGCCAGATTTAAAACCCACTTTTTGAACCGTGAGTGTTGTGCTTGTTTAAATAAGATGTCCGGGCTAAACATTGAGTGAATTAGTGAATGAGTGAATTATTGATTGGTGATTATCTAATTTAGAAAATTTTATTCACCAACTCACCAACTCACCAACTCACCAACTCACTAACTTATCTAAGAATCGCCGCCGCTGCCATACTTCCCGGTGCACAGGTAATGCCACCTCCCGGATGGGAGCCACTGCCACACAGGAATAAACCCGCAAGCGGGGTAGCATATCTTGAGCAAGCTGGAATCGGACGGGTGATCAGTTGATCCACAAAATGCTCCCCATGATAAATGTGGCCTTCAGTCAGGGTGTATCGTTCCTCAAAATCAGCCGGTGAAAGGACTTCCATGCCCACCACGGCTTTAGCTAGTCCGGGTGAATATGTTTCAAGTGTCTGGAGTACATCTGCGGCTAGTTTCTTTTTAGCGTTTGATGACCATCCGGCTTCAAAATCATAAGGGATTTGATGAACTAGTACTGAAATAACGCTGTGGCCATCCGGTGCCAAAGAAGGATTAGTACTGGTAGGAATGTGAATATCAAGGAATGGTGCATCCGTTACTTGCTGGTACTTCACAGGATCAAAAGCCTTTTCCATTTCATCAAAGGAATTTCCTGTCCTGGCATATTCAACAGTTTCGCCGTTTAATTTGACCGCTTTATTTATAGCCAAATTGACCTTTGCACTGGTGCCCCTGCTTCTTACTTTTTCAATCCAATAATCCAGTTGGTATTCAAGTTCGAAATCATCAAACAAATTCAGAAAAGTCTCTTTCGGTGTGCAGGATGCCGCAACTTTCGCAGCACTGATTTCTTCACCACCTTTTAATCTCACACCGTTAGCAGCTCGTTCAGCATCCAATAATATTTTTTCCACTTCTGCTCCGGTTCGAATTTCAACACTGGCTTGTTCAGCTGCCTTTTGCAATGCATCAACAAGCGCCTGGGGCCCGCCTTTAATATTACTTCTGGAAGCACATTCCCAAAGCAGCAGGTTTATAGTGGTATATGGCGACCTTGGGGCGGCATAGCATCCGTATAGGGCTGGGGCGGCTATGCCGGCTTTAAGGAAATCTGTTTGGAATTTTTCATTCAAAAAATCCGCCACGCACATAGGAGCTACTTTGAGCAATTCCATCATGGTTTTATTTCCCAGTCCTTTGAACATCATCCATTTTTTGGCCAATACTACCAGACTGGCCATGGTCAGGTTTTTAACATCAATATCTGGGGGCGGATTGTCCATCAAATCATTGATGACATTGCCGATTCTTTTAAGAAAATCCTGATATTCTTTGTAGGCTTCAGCATCATTTTTGGAGAATTTACCGATTGCTGCTGCTGTTGCGTTTAGGTCCGATTGCATCGTTATACTTTTTCCATCTTTCGACAGTATTGTCACCGCAGCCCGATGTTTATCAATCTCCAATCCATGCTTTTCAAGTTGAAGGCTCTTCACTACTTCCATTCGTACACCGCTAGTGTCGTGCAATAACCCTGTTGTGGAATAACCAGGGTAAAATTCCTCTCCCGCTGCTATTCCGCCAAGGATTTTTCTCTTTTCGACAACCAGGACTTTCTTTCCCTTTTTTGCAAGTATAGTTGCTGTTGTAAGCCCATTGTGTCCCCCACCAATAACGATTACATCAAACTTGCTCATATCACTTTTTCTCTTAAGATTGACTTTGCTGATAACTCCCCTCCCGATCCCATGATCCCGCCACCGGGATGAGTACCTGAACCCGACATCCACAAATTGTCAACTGGCGTTTTGTATTTTGCGTATCCGGAGATTGGACGCTGGAAGAGGAGTTGTTCCAAGGTAAGTTCACCTTGGAAAATATTGCCTTCTGTCAGCCCGAAAGTTTCCTGTAAGTCCCATGGTGTAACTACTTGCCGATGTTCGACCAAACTATCTATATCAGGCACAAATTCTTTTATGGTATTTTGCACGGTATCACCGAATTTGTCGGCCAGCTTTGGCCAGTGCTCGGGTCCTTCTTTGATATTATAGGGAGCATACTGAACAAAACAGGACATCACATGCTTGCCCGGAGGCGCCAATGTGGGGTCGGTTAGGGATGGAACCACAATATTGATGTAAGGTCTTTCTGAAAACTCACCATACTTTGCCTGGTCGTAAGCCTTCTCTGCATAATCAATATTGGGAACTATGGCGATATCGCCTTTCATAAACTCCAGGCCATCACGTTTTTTACAGAAGTTGGGTACTCCGTTAAGGGCAAAATTGACTTTGGCGGAGCTTCCTCTCAGCTTGAATCTCCTGATCTCTCTAGTGATCTCTGGGGCAAGATTGTCTTCTCCTATCATTTTCAAATAGGTACGGTTCGGATCAAGATTTGAAACTACAATTTTGGAGTCGATTTCATCTCCATTAGCTAAGACAACTCCGGTGGCTTTTCCCTGCTCAATTTTCACATGGGCAACATCAATTTTGGTTTTAATTTCTGCTCCAAAACTTTTAGCTGCACTGGCGCAAGCATTGCTCACGCCGCCTGTTCCACCTTTTGAGAATCCCCATGAGCGGAAAGCACCGTCCAATTCGCCCATATAATGATGAAGAAGGACATAAGCAGTGCCTGGTGAACGAACACCCAGGAAAGTTCCTATTATTCCACTTACAGCCATTGGTCCTTTGAGCACTTCTGATTCAAACCATAGATCAAGAAAATCCGCGCTACTCATGGTAAGCAGTTTGGTGTTCATTTGAAGTAACTCGGGCCCGAGGTTCTTGAATACTTTTCCCATTCTCAGCAAGGCAGAAAGTTCCTTTGGATTAATGGAAGCTACGTCTGGAGCCGGGTTATCTATCACCTCTTTTGCCAATCTGGCCATATGGGTCATAACCTTGCTGAATTCACCATACACTTCTGCGTCCTTTTTGCTGAATCGAGCGATTTCCCTCCTCGACCTTGCACTATCTCCCCACCTGCACAAACCCAAATCTCCCTCAGGAAGGGGCTGGAATGAGGCATCCATTGGAATGATGTCATAGCCATGTTTTGCGAGGTTTAAGTCTCTTATAATATGCGGCCTAAAAAGGCTGACCACATAGCTGCAGACCGAAAAAGTAAAGCCTGGGTATATTTCTTCTGAAACTGCAGCACCACCAAGTACATGCCGTTTTTCTAAAACCAAAACGTCTTTTCCAGCTTTTGCCAGATATGCAGCATTGATCAATCCATTATGACCACCACCTATAACTATTGCATCATATTTTTTGCTCATGGTATTGAGTTTTCAAGGATTGACCGCTTTCTGTCTGGATTAAAAAATTGGGGCTTACCTACAGTTGCCCTAACTGTCTTTCTTTGATGCTCCACCATAACTTCAAAGTTTACCTCAGTCCCCGGCTTGGCATGTTCGATCTCGATGGTAGCTATTGCAATATTCTTTTTAAGCACGGGTGACCATGTTCCACTGGTCGCATAGCCTATTTGTTTAGAAAGGTGGCGTCTATGGTATATTGGCACAGAGTGTCTCCAGGCGCCAGTTTCCCAGTGAGGAGGGAGGCCGTGATTATAATATAATCTCTCTAAGTCAGGCCAATTGATATCAATGCCAACAGTGGCCCATCTGGATCCATTTTTCTTTTCTTCCTTCAATGCCCTTTGACCCATGAACGATTCCCGCTCCAAATTGACAGTCCAGCCAAGCCCGAGCTCATAGGGTGTGCTCATTTGCTCCGGGATGAGCGCATGTAATGAACTGTGATAATCTACTCCGTTCATGAGCAGGCCTGCTTCAATCCTGGCGATATCCAGTGCAGCAATACCGGACATTCTTATGTTGTAGTCTTGCCCAGCACTCCAGACGGCATCAAATAACTTCAATGCATTTTTATTTTCTGTCCACAGCTCATAGCCCAAATCCCCGGTATAGCCTGTTCGGGAAATTTTGAATTCAAATCCGTCGCCTTTAGCACTTGTAGTCCAGAAAAATTTTAATCTATCTAAGTCAGCATCACACACGAGCTTTAATATGTCCCTGGATGTTGGTCCTTGCAATGCCAAACCACAGTAGCTGTCTGTGATATCTTCTATATGGACATCAAGATTCTTAACAAATCTTGAAAACCATGAATACGATGGGTCTGCCGCTGTTACGAAATAATCATCCTCCCCAAAGCGCATAACGGTACCATCATCTATTACCATACCTTTATCATCGCACCAGCAGCAATAAGTGGCCTGATTCAGCTTCAGCTTGGCAATATCTTTGACAATTAGCCGGGACAGAAACAGAGAAGCATCCTTACCGGTCACTTTATATTTAAATAGGGGAGTGATATCCACTAACCCTGCAGAATGCCTAAAAGCATAGTACTCAAAGTCGTTGACTACATTGTAAGAGTTAGCTGCGAAATAGCCACCCCAATCTTTCCAGTCAAGGTTGCTGTTGAGTTCCGAGGTTCTAGGGTGAAATGGTGTCTGTATCGGCATAATAATTGTGCTAAATTGATTGTTTCACCATGGAGTCTGGCTGGGCTTACTTGGTGGGTCTGATATGTAAAAGTGATGAAAATGTTTAACTTACCAGCTATCTAATAATTCATGCCCGAGAATACCCCCCGTCAAGCCAGTTTACTGCAAGCTTTCATCCCGGTAACAGTTTTAGTGGTTATGCTAGGCACCAATGTTTATCTGTTCGGCTCAGATTCTCTTGACGGATCAAACCAGATTGCTCTACTACTTAGTGCAGCCATTGCCGGGGTTATTGCTATTCGACTAAGTGTTGAGTGGCAATCAGTGTTAAAGGCAATGGTAAAAAGTATCAGTTCTGCCATGTCCTCAATCTTGATCTTATTATTAATTGGCGCTTTAGCTGGTACCTGGTTGATCAGTGGAATAGTACCGGTGATGATATATTATGGACTGCAAATCCTAAATCCTACCATCTTTCTGGTGGCCGCTTGTGTGGTGTGTGCCTTGGTATCTCTGGCAACTGGCAGTTCCTGGTCCACCGTGGCAACCGTTGGCATTGCCCTTTTAGGAATCGGCCAGACATTAGGTTTATCAGATGGCGTCGTTGGTGGGGCCATCATAAGTGGTGCTTACTTCGGAGACAAGATGTCTCCCCTATCGGATACCACCAATCTGGCCCCGGCCATGGCCGGCACAGATTTATTTACCCACATACGATACATGGCTATCACCACAGTTCCCAGTATTTTAATAGCACTTGGGATTTACCTGATAATCGGCTTTTATACAGATGCCAGTGGAACGGTAGGGGAGGTAAAGGAAGTATTGAGCGCCATTGAATCTAAATTTTACATTACTGGCTGGGTATTCCTGGTGCCACTGGCGGTAATATTGATGATTATTAAAAGGGTCCCCGCGCTACCTGCACTGTTAGTGGGCGTGTTATTGGGGGGACTATTTGCAATTATTTTCCAGCCGGCAATAGTAAATGAGGTTTCGGGTATTGATAATAACTTTCTGAGATCATCATATGTAGGAGTGATGCAGTCAATGTACGGTAGTGTGGCAGTCACCACCAATCATCCCATGGTCGACGAACTGTTGACCGCCGGAGGTATGAGCGGCATGATGAATACGGTTTGGCTTATCCTGTGCGCCATGACTTTTGGAGGGGCTATGGAAGCGGGAGGACTTTTAAAACGGATTGCCTCAGAAGTCATCAAATGGACTAAAAGTACCGGTTCCTTAATTGCTTCAACAGTTGGCACTTGTGTCTTTTTCAATGTGACAGCCTCGGACCAATATATGTCCATTGTAGTGCCGGGAAGGATGTATGCTGACACCTACCGCGCAAGGGGGTTGAAGCCAGAAAACTTAAGCCGGGTGCTGGAAGACTCTGGCACCGTCACTTCTGTACTGGTCCCTTGGAATACCTGTGGAGCTACTCAGGCCTCTGTTCTTGGAGTTGCCACCATGGTATATGCCCCTTTTTGTTTTTTCAACATAATTAGCCCCTTCATGACCATGTTTGTGGGATTTTTGGGTATAAAAATCAGATATTTTGAATCTAATGGGCAGGTATTGGAAGTGGAGGGAACTGTATGATTTTCCCATCGGACATTACCAAAGAGCAGGTAAATCAATTGCCGCTTCAGGGTTACCGGGGTGGTATAGTCATAGTGGACACTACCCGAGGGCTTTCCAACGCTATGAAAGAATTGGGGGAAACTTCAATTTTGGGCTTTGACACCGAAACTAAGCCCGCCTTTAGAAAAGGTGTTTACCATCAGGTTGCGTTGCTTCAGTTAGCCCTTGCAGAGAAAGTGTTTTTAATTCGATTGAACAAACTGGGCTTTCCCGAAGAGCTCCAGGACCTATTCAGCAATGACCATTTACTCAAAGTGGGAGTCAGTATCAGGGATGATCTTGCTGAGCTTCGAAAACTTGCCACCTTCGAACCACGAGGTGTGGTGGAGTTGAATCAGGTAGCCAAAGGCCTGGGTGTAGTCAGGGAGGGAGCAAGAAACTTAACCGCGACATTCCTGGGCTTCAGGATCTCTAAATCACAGCAAACTTC
>QIEB01000287.1 GCA_003229495.1 Flammeovirgaceae bacterium | reverse complement strand
TACCAACGCTTCCACCCGTACCAAAGGTACTGTAGGGCTTCCGTTTAATGCCTGAAGTTGTCCAAGCAAATTATATTCGGTACCGACTCCATGTTCAAGGTCTATGGTGACCCAATCAAAGCCAGCTTTACCTACAATTTCAGCGTCCAATGTTGACCCTCCGTTCAGCCAGCACCCGTGTACGGCCTCACCATTAATTAGTTTATCTTTCAAATTTTTCATATCAACGGAAACAATTTTGCCAGTATCAATATTACAAACATGCCGATAATGCCCATTATACTTAAAACTGCGGAAACAGTTTTTAGTGTTTCTTTTTCAGTCATCCCACTCATTTTACACACCACCCAAAATCCACTGTCATTCATCCATTGAAATGGTTTTGAGCCACAACCGATCATCAATGCCAGGTAAACCGGATGAAAACCAAGCGCTCCTACATGAACCATTCCACCAATTATTCCTACGGAGGTGATCATTGCCACGGTGGCCGACCCCTGCGCTGCTCTCATAATCGAGGTGATAAAGAAAGCCAGTGGTAAAATAGCAATTTGATATTCAGTTGCCAATTCTTGAAGATAAACTCCAATACCGGTTTGTTGTAAACTCCCGCCAAAAGCACCACCCATGCAGGTGATCAAAATTATCACACCAGCACTCTGTAAAGAATCCAGCACATATTTCTTTAGTTTATTCCTATCAGACTCAGTCCATACCAGGATAGCCAGAGAAACACTGGCAGCCAGGGTTAAAGCAATATTGCTGTCCCCTAAAAAGTAAAATGTCGAAAGAATAATACTATCAGTTGGTTCAAAAGTAGCCCTGGTGATGGTGTTAGCTGAAATTAATATCAATGGAAGTAAAATTGGTGTCAGGGCCAGCCAGAGGGAAGGAAGATCCCGGTCCGGCTTATTCATTAGTGCGTTTAGTTCCGGTATGGTAATATCACCGGAGTCCCTGAGGGGAATAGTCCATCGTCTATTGGCCCACGCGGCATACAAGTAACCACCGGCTATGGTAAAAATGCCAACTACCAACCCGCCAAGAATCATTACTCCCAAGTCTACTCCCAATTCGCCAGCCACGAACAATGGCCCGGGAGTTGGCGGAACCAGAGAGTGAGCCATGGCTGCACCGGCCACGGTAGCGGTAATATAAAAAAGATAGTTTTTCCCACTTCTAAGAGATAGGGCTTTATTCAAAGGCACTAGCAGGTAAAATACCGTATCAAAAAATACCGGTATACCTAGAATAAAACCGCTGCTTAAAAATGCCGCTGGAGCTCCTTTCTCTCCAAATAATTTCAATGCAGACCTGATTATCCTGTCAGCAGAGCCACTTCGCAAAAGACATGTACCTATGATGGAGGCCATGGCAATTAATATTCCAATTTTGGAAGCAGTATTCCCAAAAGACCAGGCTATTCTCTTTCCTACCGATTGAGCCACAAAGGACGAGGTTTCTGCGGATGACATTCCTTTCGATTGTGCAAACTGCAACAAATTGGTTTCAGGGGTAAAAACACTGACCAAAATAGCGGCAAATAATAATGCCAGAACCGGATGTAGTTTTAACCACAGGATACCAATAATAATGACGGAAACCCCTAACAGTAGCAGAAGAAGTGGATCCATAACAATGAAAGTTAGTTAAATTGCTGGTACCATGGGAAGGTTGATCATATTGCTTAGGTCACCATTTGGTGGCTTTGAATTTCCAGCCCGGTTGAATTTTTTGCATTTCCAAGGTATCGTCACGACGTGCAAAACCACACATTTTGTAATTCTCATGTAACTGTCCTAAAACTTGGCGGTCCAGTGAGATGCCCAGCCCTGGTTCCCGGGGTACAGCTACTTTACCATCTTCGAACTTCACCCGGCCACCGGCAATAACTTCCTCGGATTGCCAGGGGTAGTGGGTGTCCAGGTCATAGGTCAAATTCGGAATCGCGGCGGCCATGTGCACCATGGCGGTGAGTGAAATGCCAAGATGGCTGTTGGAGTGCATAGACAGCCCTTTCTCAAACGTCCGGCAGATTTTTCCTAAACTAATGGATTCACGCAGGCCACCCCAAAAGTGATGATCACTGAGGATAATATCTTCTGATCCATGAGCAATACCGGGTGGAATATCTTCAAATGAAGTAGTACACATATTAGTAGCCAGGGGTATTTTTAAAGCTTTTCGAACAGCCGCCATTCCTTCCTGACCCCTGGTAGGATCTTCCAGATACTCAAGTATTTCCTCCATTTGCCTGCCGTACTTTATGGAGGTTTCAACCGTCCATACTCCATTGGGGTCAAATCTTAAAGGCACCTCGGGTCCAAATGCAATCCTCAATTTGTGTATGGTATCGACTTCTATTTCAGGTGGGAAAACCCCGCCTTTAAGTTTAATAGACTTAAACCCAAACTCGTTGCACATACTTTGGGCCTGGTCCACAATTTCTTCAGCAGATTCCGCGGAGGTCTGTCGAGCGGCGGCCCAGCTGATAGCTCTTGGGTCAACCTTATAGCCAAGCGCTCCTCCAGCCCCTTTGGGCTTATAAAACAGATAAGCAGCAAATGAAACTTGTTCCCGGCACCTTCCGCCTAACAAGTCGACCACCGGACGATTACAAATTTTGCCTTGAATATCCAGGCAAGCTACTTCAAGCGCACTAAATACATGGACCAATTTTCTATCATCCCAAGGGTTCACACCACGGGTATCTCGCTGATCCTGGCCAAATCGACCAATGAGATCAGTCCGGAGTTTGTTCAGTTGAAAGGGATCGGCACCAATGATCACTGCTTCTGATTGGTCAAGAAGTCCATTTATCTCAACATTTCCCGGGATTTCACTAATTCCACAAATATTGTCATCGGTAACCAGCTCAATCACCGTTCGTAAGGCATACGGGGCATGGATTCCCACAGAATTTAGCAGCGGAGGGTCTGTGACCGCTATGGGCGTTACTCTAAGCTCTTTGATTTTAGGACCGTACACTATTTCAGGCCTTCCGCTAGCTGTCGAATGGCCCCTCTGCATTCATTCTGAGCTTCCCCAAGTCCCTGTGGTGTGACTTCTTCACCTTTCAAATAATCGAGGATAATGGCTTCAGCAGCAATGTAGGATTCACATGTTCTTGCTACATCTTTAGCTATTTCAACCGGTATGGTAGTAATACCGTTACAGTCACCATGGATCAGGTCTCCGGGATTGATGGTCAGGCCACCAACCGTAACCGGTACACTTATGGAAGGAAACCTACTATATCCATGGGAACAGATGGTACCATTGGTAAATACCGGAAAATCCAAAACCCGGACCTGATCCAGGTCTCGTCCTGCTCCACTGGTGATCAGTCCTTTTGCTCCAAATCTCTGGTATATAGTACACATAATTTCACCAAATGTAGCGCTTACTATGGGTTGATCAAGGTCCTCGAAGACTACCACGGCAGGACCGGGTAATTCATCAAATGAGGCTTTCAAAACTTCCATAGCTTGGTTCTTCTGTGGTGGTTGAACCCCTGAAGGTAGCGGTAGCGGCAAACCCCACCATGGGGGGCAGTTCGGGAAAGGCAGAAACGATGCTTTTGTCCATAAACCCTTTGGTTCGGGATTTAATATCAAATAGTTCAATAACATTGCAGATGGTGGGTGTGTCGTATTTGGCAAGTAATTCCAGGTCTTGAGTAGTGAGAGTGCTCATAACAAACAAATTATCTTAAATTCTGTTACCATCCAAAATAACGGAACACCTCCAGGATCATCCACTTCATTTGGTGTACTTAAAGCCAACACCCGGTTAACATTTATTGACAGCTTGATTAGACAGGGGTCTTACAATCATTTCGTGTTAAATCAGATCGAATATTTTCAGATTACCTGGTGCATGCACATAGTAGGCAAAAACAGCTGTTTAAATATCACTATTTATAATATTTCGAAATATTTATAGCCTAAATTTTTCAGGCTGCGTTTATAAAAAAGAATTAATTAACAATTGAAAATAATAATATGTCAAAAGTAAAAATTAATCCTGAGGGAAAAGTAGTGTTAATCAGTGGTTCTAACCGTGGTATTGGCAGAGCACTTACCATAGAATTTTTGGAAAATGGCGCTAAGAAAGTATATGCAGGAGCCAGAAATACAGAAACTCTGGCTGATTTAAAAGCAAAATATGGAGATAGACTAGTACCAGTTACTATTGATGTAACAGATCAGAACACCATTGATCAGGCAGCTGAACTGGTCGGAGATGTGGATATTCTAGTCAATAATGCAGGAATTTTAGCTCCTGGCGGATTTTTGGGAAATGAGGCCATCAATAGCCTTAATTACCATTTTAATGTTAATGTGTTGGGCTTAATTAAACTCACAAATGCATTTGTTGGCATGTTAAGGTCCAAGGAATCAGCTGCCATTATTAATGTGGCTTCTGTAGCAGGTTTGGCAAATATGCCCATGCTGGGTACTTATTCAGCCAGCAAGGCCACTGTCCATAGCATTACCCAGGGGATAAGAGGTGAATTGGCCAATGAAAACATTTTAGTGGCAGGCGTATATCCAGGGCCCATTGATACCGACATGGCCAAGGGTTTTGAAATGGAGAAGGACAGTCCTGAAAATTTGGCAAAAAATGTAATTCAGGCTTTAATTGAAGGTAAAGAAGATATTTTTCCGGATACCATGTCAGAACAAGTAGGGAAACAATACAGCACCAGTCCAAAGGCAATTGAGGTAGAATTTGGGGCCTATGTGGGCTAATAACCACCAGAGCCAGGGGTCAGCCGATTAGCTGGTAACAGACATCAGTTGACTGAGTTTATCCTCGATTTGTTTCAGCTCTTTTAATACATTGGTTTTCCAACGTTCGTCCATTTTGGAAAATAAATCTTGGTAATATTGCAGCCCGGATTGAAGGTTTTCCATAAAGGAATCGAAATACTTCTGTTGTTTGATGGAATAGGGGGAGGTTGCTTCTGTTAGTTTGTTTTTAAAGTAGTCCAAATACAGCTTGAATTCTTTGATAAACATATTTGGGCGATCACTCCGTTCCATTACATTGGCTCTGCCATAAATATGGTCCACCATTTTTTGCAATGAAACTGTCTTGGAAAAGTAGGCAATATTGGGGCCTGGGCATACTGATACCCCGGGTCCGTCTTTTTTATCCTGCAAATGGTGAATCTGTAAAACCCCATTTGCCAAACCCCTGCATATACAGGATTTCTCAACTATCTTTTCCTGCTGTTTTCTATGTTCCTCCAGGGAAAGATCCTGGACGTCCAATTCCTTGAGTTTGGCATGCTGATACTCTCTGGAAGCCGTGCAAATAGGTTTTGTGGTATATTCGCTGTTCGACACCAAAAATTTCTTGGGGCACGGGCTGCCAGGTCTGCCTTTGTCCGTGAGCCTGTTCTTTTCGAGATCCTGGGTATTCTCCCTCAGGGTATTATATGGCACACCTAGTGGCGAGGTGTTGCTAAGGTATTGGTCTTGTTCCTTGGCTTTACCCAACAAAACCCGGGTTTTCTGGTCCACGTTAATGGCCTCTGGCACCAACAAAAATGGAGTGCCCCAACCAACGGAATCTAGTTCAAAATGATCCAATAAAAGACTATGTTCATCGGTGGTTCCCACTCCACCTTGAGCAGTGATTAACAGTGATAATTGTGTGGGGCAGGGCCTGCCTTTTTCCTCTAGCGCTGCCTCTAAAAGTTTGAAGGTAGTATCCCTCAAAATATTTTTGTTAGTCTTAAATTCCTCCAATACGGGTCCTAATAAATGACCCTCGGTAGCAAAGGCATGGCCACCGCAATTCAATCCGGATTCAACTCTATATTCAGATACCCAAAGTCCTTTTTTAGCCAGGAACTTGCCCTGAATTAAAGCAGACCTATAATCACTCACTTTTAGCACTATCTTCTTTTTGAAATTCCCCTGCTTATCAGGATAGAACACTTGGAAGCTTTCCATATATCCATAAAGCCTGGGGTTCATGCCTGCGGAAAAAATGATTGAAGACTCAAGGTTGCTGGTTGCATAACCCCGCAACGCCGCGTGTGCGTCATTGTACTGGGAAGGAAGAGCATCTTGTTGCCGATCGTAGTTGGTCTTATCAAGCTTGGTCATGATGTTCACATCAACCGATCCTGGAAGCAGGTAGGTACTGATCCATCTTTTTATTTCTTCAACATCCGCGTTGTTTATTAACCGGCAGTATTCCTGTTTTAGCCAGGAGTAGTCAGGAAGCATCTCCAGGTATTTTTTAAATTCATTGCCTTTGTCCAGAGCTGCTTGTTTGAGGGCCTCAAATTTCTCTTTTACTACTTTATCAATGAGATTTAAGTAGGCGGTTATTCTTTTGGCCCTGAAATCATCCAATTTATCCGATATTCCTTCAAATGGAATATTCAATTTAGCACTGTAGTATTCCCTCATTTTTTCAATCAGGATATCATCAGCTAATGGTATCACCGATGAAATGCCATAGTGAGCCACTTTGGCTGGAGTATCAATCGAAAACCCAGTTCCCATTACAGGAATATGAAAAGTGTGATTCATTGATTTAAGTAGGGTTATTTAAACATGACTTTTAGCCTCTTTATTATAACAGACTATGCCACGTGTTTATTGTGACATTTAATGCTGATTAATATTTTGATTGAATGTAAAATTAGGCATACCATAACAGATGAAATATGACAAATGTCATAAGTATGGCTGGCAAAGTGCATTGGTTTAACCTTTCAGCAGCTGCTACTTTCGACCAATCAATCAATTTCGTGTCCGTGGAACATCTTATTAAAAAATATAATGTGCCGGTGCCTCGTTACACCAGCTATCCAACGGTGCCATTTTGGAATCAGCAACCTCTGGACCAAGATCGCTGGGTGCAACATGTCAAAGACACCTTCCAACGATCCAATGACGACAAAGGTATAAGTCTTTATATTCATCTTCCTTTTTGTGAAAGTCTATGTACCTATTGCGGGTGTAACAAGCGAATTACCAAAAATCACCAGGTTGAGGAACCCTATATTGAGGCTTTACTACAAGAGTGGCAGACGTATCTTGATGTTTTTGGAGAACCACCTCAGATCCGGGAGTTACACCTCGGAGGTGGCACCCCAACTTTCTTTAAACCCCGGAACTTAGAGCTACTAATAAAAAGCATATTTGCTAATAGCAAGGTACACCCCGATTACAATTTCGGGTTCGAAGGGAGTCCCAACAATACCACAGAAAGCCACCTAAGAGACTTGTACCGTTTAGGATTTCGTCGGCTAAGTCTAGGGGTACAGGATTTTGACCACAAGGTTCAACAGGCAGTTAATCGTATACATGATTTTCAGCAGGTTAAAGGGATAGTGGATATGGCCAAATCCGTTGGTTACCAATCGATCAATCTGGATCTTATTTATGGGCTTCCTTTTCAGACTAATCAAAGTATGAAGAAGACCCTGGAACAGGTTGGAAAGCTTCTTCCGGATCGAATTGCATTTTACAGTTATGCCCATGTTCCCTGGAAATCTCCTTCGCAAAGGGGCTATTCAGAAAGCGATCTTCCGAAAGAGGCCAAAAAACGCGAATTGTTTGAGCTTGGCAAAAGTATGTTAATGGATTTAGGTTATGTGGACATCGGTATGGACCATTTTGCTTTGGAAACTGACTCGATATGTAAGGCTTATCGGGCCCAAACCCTACACCGGAATTTCATGGGCTATACGGATAGTCAAACAGATTTACTAATAGGTTTGGGAGTATCTGCAATCAGCGACGCAAAAACTGCCTATGCACAAAATAATAAGCAGGTTGAAGGCTACTTGCAACAAATTAACGATCATGGATCGGCAGTATATCGAGGCCACTTCTTGTCCGACCAGGATCAAAAGGTTAGAGATACTATTCTGCAATTAATTTGCAATGACCAGGCGTCAAATGATCCTGTGATAATGGAGCATATGCCAATTCGGGGTCGGGAAGCATTGAAAACCATGCAACATGAAGGGTTAGTTGAAATTGACCACGAATTAATTAAGGTTACAGATCCTGGAAAAACGTTTGTTCGTAATATATGCAGCACCTTTGACACCTATTTTTGGGACCAAAAGAGAAGTGGCAATCAGGTATTTAGTAAGTCAATATAGCGGAGAAACTTCGAACGCCGAATATCGTTTAGGGAATGTCGAAGTGTTTTAGTATTGGATGCTCAAATTCGGTGTTCGACGTTCGGCGTTCGACATTTCAAAGGGTCTGCTCCAAGTTAGAAACGAACGGACACTCCAGCATCAACGAAATAATCACTAATACCGTCATTCTTTCCATAGCCCATACCAAGGTCCAATTGTAGGTCTTTGTTGACCAGGTAAGACATCCCGGTGTCAAATCGCGTATCAAAGTCGCTATTTTCCACCGCGCCATAATTTTCAGCTAGAACCGCCCATTTATCACCTAAAGCGAAGGTAAATGCCACCGTATAAAATCCCCTTGGGGTGGTATCATTTCCATTCCAGGCCACTCCCCAGTTTGTGTTCAGGCCCAGCCATGGGCTCAAAGCCTGGCTGTGTAGTAACAATAATTTGGGGGCAATATGATCCGGATTGAAGTCTTCACTGACCGCGTTAATGCTCAAGTCTACCTGAAAACCCAAGGCTGGTTTTGTACCGTCTTCAGGGTTTAAGACATTGAATCTCATACCAATGTTCCACCCACTGAATCCCTCCAACACCTCTTTGTCGGGACCTGTATTGACCTGGTCCCGATTGAATTGAAATTCCGAGCGTATCTCTATGGTTTCGGTAATACCATAACGTGCCAGGGCCACGAAGAAGACACCGTTCCCATCTACCTTGGAGTTTGTTTCGTCAAACCCGTTGAAATTCATACCCGATTGGATCTGAAAAGCATTTTTTCCTACGGAATAGGGGGTGAATGATTGCCCAGGCCGGGATGAGCGGATTGCCTCGCTGGTTTGAGCGAAGATATATAGTGTACAAGTTGATAGTACCAGCAGACAAAATGTCTTTTTCATTACCTGTTTGACAACTTATTATGGTCCCTAAAAAACTGGTTGTGGTCTCAAAAAACTGGTCGTATAGCATAAAAAACTGGTCGTAGGATATCCTACGACCAGATGTGAAATGACTTTGCTTCATGGATTATTCTGGAGGATTGGCATTTATTACTTGAATCCTTCTATATACATAAACCATGCGTCTGTCTATTTCTAGTTCGTTGATCTTTGTTAATCCATCTGTAGGAAAAACGGTATCATCATCCCATGTGGGATCCAAGGCTGCCTTTAAACTGGGATAGATGTCAAAGGAAATGGTATTAACTCCAATATCCGGCCCGGAAGGTGCCAGGATAGTAGCATTGCCCCAGGCAAGCTGATTGGTCTTCCCCGCATCCATAGATAATTTTATGAAAGGCTCCCAATGCTCTTTCTCCAAGGCTATAGATTGAGCAGAATTGGACGAGTTGTGATAAATGAATGATACATAATTAAATTCATCTGCTGGTACAGCACCCTCTTTTTGCACAAAGTTCTCAGCTCTTACGTATAATGTGTGTATTACTTTACTCATAGAAAAGGTCTCAATTTGATCCATAGGTACATCGGGAAATAATTCAGATGGGTCCCAGATGTCAGCCGCTGCATCGATATCCTTAAAAGTATTGATAAAGAGCACGTTAGAAGAATTAGGCTGGTCAAA
Organism: Flammeovirgaceae bacterium; assembly: GCA_003229495.1. Classification (GTDB taxonomy): domain Bacteria; phylum Bacteroidota; class Bacteroidia; order Cytophagales; family Cyclobacteriaceae; genus SZUA-3. Next base: position 869 of record QIEB01000287.1, on the reverse strand, counting down.
GCCGCTCATCTTTTGGAATAATCCCCAGAACGTCAGGTTCCCTTTGGCAATGGCACTTTCCGCCACCTTGCTCCAATACTTGGTTTCCCGTTCAATGAATTCTTGCATTTTGTCAGGCTCAACTTGTCGGTATTGATATACAGTTATGGTCTGCGCATCCGATTGCAGGTTAAAACCAAAAAGAAACATGGCAAACAGAATAGTTTGCAGAAATTCAGAAAGAAAATGTTTTAGTGTTTTCATGATTTGTTTAAGTTAGGTGTTGATTTTAATGTCTTTTAATGTAACTATTTATGAATCAAAATGAAAACCATAGTTAGTGAACTCACCTTTCCTTATTTCTTAACCGCAACGACTATATAACTAATGTTAATCAGTTATTTAAGTATAGATGATCAAATCACCAATGAAGACTTTAAGGCCCTTAAACGACTAATTCCAAGCTTATTTATAACCAAAAACGATCGTTTTCATCAGTTTCAGGACCGCCAAAGAAATATTTTCGGTTTACTTTTATTGATGAGGTCCTGGCAAAACCTCTTTGATAAAAGTTTAAATCTTGAAAGCATTAAAACTTCTAAATTCAATCGCCCGTACCTGCCTGATTCACTGGCTGATTTCAACATCTCCCACTCTGGAGACTTCGTTGTTTGTGTGCTAAGTGCTGATTCCCGGGTAGGCATCGATATCGAGTATAAGAAGGACGTGGACCTAAATGACTTTACCAGAACTATGAACTCCGATCAATGGACTGAAATCCACACTTCCAGTAACCCACTGGATACATTCTTCAAATATTGGTCTATGAAAGAGAGTGTGATCAAAGCGGATGGCAGAGGTTTATCAATACCATTAACCGATATAATCCT
>QIEB01000122.1 GCA_003229495.1 Flammeovirgaceae bacterium | reverse complement strand
AATCAATACCATCATTGGAATTGGTTCAAATTACCAATACTGGAAGTGAGGCTGCATCTCATGCCATTCGTCTCAGCCGGGCATATACAGGTAGAGATAATATCATTTTAACTTTAGGAGGATACAATGGCTGGCATGATGAAGTAGCACGGAGTGTTATGACTACCTCCGACCAAATTGGGCCACGTATTTCTCCTGGCGAATACAAGTTTCTTCCAATGTCAGCTAGTATTCCAGAATTTACCAAACGAAATGCCCACATCGTTAATTTCAATGATCTGGATTCTGTAGAATATGTTATGCGAAGATATCCAATCGCATGTGTGATGACTGAACCTGTGCTACAAAATATTGGGGTTGTACATCCAAAGCCGGGATACCTGGAAGGTCTAATAAAACTATGTGAACAATACGGGTCGGTATGCATATTTGATGAAGTGAAGACCGGTTTTCGAACGGGGCTGGGCGGATATCAGGAATGCTGTAGCGTTAAACCACATCTATCCATTTTTGGCAAAGCTGTTGCTAATGGCTTCCCTATGGGTGTAATCGGTGGCAAACGGGAAATTATGGAATTATTTAATCATCCCGATAGAAATAAAAGAGTTCTGATTGCTGGTACATATAACGCACATCCGGTGAATACAGCCGCTTCAATTGCCACTATTGAATTTCTAAGGAAAGAAGAAAGTTATGAATCTATTGATAGAAGCAGTAAGCAGCTTTATGATGGATTAAAGATTCTTTTTAAGGAGCATGGAGTGAAGGCGGTTACATCAACCAACAAATCAGCTTTTTGTACTTATTTCTGTGATGACGTACCTTATGATCTTCATGATATCCTGAACAATCACAATTTCGAATTAGATATCAGATATCGCAGTGAATTAATTAAACGGGGAATCTACCATATTCCCATTCCCTGTAAACAAGGCTCTGTGAGCTATTCACATACTGCTGAGGATATTAATCGGACCTTAGATGTGACACGAGAAGTATTAAAAGTGATTTGATATTATTGGGTAATCGTATGAAAACATCAATCAAGTGTTTGTCTACATTTATTGTCTTTTTTGCTTGGCAAGCACAGGCACAAACACCTTATTTTGACAAAACCAGGGAAGGATTCCTGGTCTTCCATTCTATCAAAGCTGACAGTCAGAATCATATTATTCCATGGTATCATGATGAACCTGGTATTGCTTATGATTTTGTGATTAAAGCTGCCTGGAACTTTTGGGATAACATGAGAACGGACATGAATGGGCTTCCATATTATATGAATCACCAGGTTTGGAGACCTGCAGTGAATGATCCACGAGGCATTGGAGGTGATCAATTTGCCATGGCTTTATCCTCATGGCAGTTGCTTTATCAATATACAGGATGGGAAAAAGTGAAAGAGAACATGAAGTTTATTGCCGATTATTACATAACTCACAGTCTTGCGCCTGAAAACAGTATATGGCCAAATATTCCCTATCCCTACAATTGCCTCATTTACTCCGGTCAGTATTCCGGAGATATGGTTCTTGGTGAAGGATATCTCCAACCCGATAAAGCAGGATCATTTGGATATGAAATATTAAAACTATATCAAATGACGGGCAACAGGATTTATCTTGAGGTGGCTGAAAAAATTTCCAAAACACTGGCGTCAAAGATTATTGAGGGCAATAATATTCAATCACCCCTTCCATTTAAAGTTCATGCGTTAACAGGAGAGACCGGTAAACTAAAAGTCAATTTGGGTATAGTCAATTTGGCTGTGACCAAGGATGAAGGACAATCATCATATACTTCTAATTGGTCAGCTATGATGCGACTTTTCCTCGAACTGATCGAAATGGGAAAAGATACTGATGGTTCCCTGCTAAAAGGATTCAATACCACACTCCAATGGATGAAGGAATATCCACTAAAGACAAATAAATGGGGCCCATTTTTTGAAGATATCCCCGGTTGGTCAGATACACAGACTAATGCTATAACTTTTGCGCATTTTATGATGGATTACCCTGAGTACTTTCCCAATTGGCAGGCACAGGTGGAGATTATTTTTAATTGGGTTTATGAAAGGCTTGGTAACAACACCTGGAAATCAAATGGTGTGAGGGTAGTCAACGAGCAAACTGTTTATCAAAAACCGGGAAACAGTCATACCTCCAGGCAAGCTTCCATTGAGCTTCTTTTTTCTTCTTTAACCGGAAGTACCGAGCGGATCCCAAACGCAATCAGGCAGTTGGATTGGGCTACCTACATGGTTGACAATGATGGGAAAAACTGCTATCCCGGAGATGAAGTCTGGCTTACAGATGGTTACGGAGATTATATACGACATTTTTTACGTGCTATGGGAACCTTTCCTGAACTTGCCCCTTCCAATGCCAATCATATTCTCAAGTCAACTTCAATTATTGTGCAGGCCGATTATGCACCAAATTTTAATAAAAGACTATCGCCGTATTTCCCCCGGGAAGAAATGGGAAATACTTTACTTTTTTATATAACCTTTGATGATACTTCGACAGAAACATTGAGGCTTACCTCAAAACCTTCAAAAATTTTAGTCAGTAATAAAGAAGTCGAGGAACAAAAAGAATTAACGATAGAGGGTTGGACCTGGGAATCGCTTGACAAAGGGGGAATTTTGACCATTAAACACCAAAACGGAAATCATATAAGAATACTTAAATAAACAGATTCTTTCTCATGACCACCAAATATATGAAGAGGAAAATTATTTATACCGCAACTATCGCCTGGTTTATTTTCTATGCCCATACATCCATAAACGCACAAACTACCACAGCCTTTCAGGGGGCAGGAAAATACGGTGACTTTTTAGATTCCCTGCATGGTATGATGATCAAAAGTCATCTCTACAAAAAAACTATGTTAGGCGGAAAAGAACGGCAGGTATTTGTCTTTTGGCTGCGCGATCATGTCCATGTACTCAAAGCATTGAAGTATTGGGAACAAGATGTGTCAAGTTTTATTGAGTTCTACCTGGAAAATCAAACACCCAGCGGCATGTTCTATGATTACAATATGCCGATTGAATGGCATCAGAACTGGCGGATGAATTTGTTTGAAAAAAAATACTGGAAAATCCTTTCTGAAGAAGGAGTACAACTGCACCGTATGCCTGTTACCGCCGATGTTGAATACCTGGCAGTAGAAGGAGTCTACTACATTTGGCAGTCCACAGGAGATACAGTCTTTGTGAAAAAATGGCTTCCAGCCCTCGAAAAGGGTATTATGTATAGCATGACTGATCCGATCCGTTGGTCGACAAAACATCAGCTAATAAAGCGGGCTTACACACTCGATACCTGGGATTTCCAAGACTTGCCATTTCCTAAGGAGGAATTGGCGGCACATGGATATGACCTTCAGGATATGATTTTCAACGTGAATGAAGATACACCTATGGGTATCATGCACGGTGACAATAGTGGTTTGTATGCTGCGTGCCGTCAACTGGCATTATTACACATAGCCTTGGGGAATGAAACAGATGCAGACGTGTGGAACCACTACGCGGAGATTATCAGGTTACGTACCAATCAGGTTTGCTGGAACGGGAAGTTCTACAAACACTTTGCCATTGAGGATGAGCCTCCGGCCTACAATACCATGGACCAGGAGAACACGCTAACCATGTCCAACACATATGACATCAACAGGGGCCTGCCTACTGAAGAAATGGCACAATCCATCATTCAGACTTATTATGACCTTATTGAGGAAACCAAGGACGAGTCATTTGCAGAATGGTTTGGAATCTATCCACCGGTTGAGCCATATTTTGGCACCCACGTTGCAGGAGAGTATTTGAATGGTGGTGTAATTACAATTGTAGCGGCTGAACTTGCTAAGGCGGCATTGCAACATGGTTATGAAGATTATGGAATTGATATTATTAATCGTCTGATTGACATTACTGAAAAAAATAATGGCGACCTCCCATGTTCGTTTTTGACGGATGGCACCAAAGGCCGGGGCATACCGGATATCTGGGGTCAGGCAGCAGTTGCCAGCGCTTTAATTGAAGGACTGGCAGGAGTAGTAGATAATGGAACCGGTTTCAATCATGTTACGCTTTCCCCGCGCTGGAGTTATACAGAACGAAACGATCTTGAGGTAAATGTAGCCTACGGTCCGTCAGGCAAATCGATATCATATAATTACCGGAGGGTGAATGATGAAATTGTTATGGACATTGATGGCAAAGCCTCTATCGTCAATTGCCATATACTATTACCTAAGGGTATTGAATCGGCTAGCGCCACACTTAATGGCGAAGCGGTATCTTCCAAAATTGAAAAAATCCTGGAAAGTTATTATATAGTGATAGAGGGAATGGAAAGGGCAGATCTTCAGTTAAAAATAAATTGGTGAGGTAGACGATGAATTGGAATTTTTGGAATTTTCCAAAAAACTAAATATTTCATATATAGACACTTAATTCACCAGATCATCGTCCGGATTTTGGCCGGCAAGTTGTCCACCGTCAATCACTAAAACCTGTCCGGTCATGAAACTGCTTTCATCACTGGCCAGGAAAAGAAATGCGGGTGCCACGTCTTCCACTTTTCCAGAACGCTTCATTGGAATATATCGGTTTACGAATCTTTGTGTGAATTCAGGTGAATCTATTTCCATCGACATTGGCGTCTGTATATAGCCCGGGCAAACAGCATTCACACGAATTCCCAAATGGGCAAGCTCCAGTGCCAGGGTTTTAGTTAGCATGATTACTCCACCTTTGGAAGCATTATAGTGTGCGTAGCCAAACTCTCCATCCAAACCATTCTTGCTGCCCATATTTATTACTACTCCCTTTTTACGATTTACCATGTGCTTACACACAGCCTGGGCAACCATAAACATTCCTGTTAGATTGATGTCAATGATCTTTCGCCATTCTTCCTCGGTAATTTCAAGAAATGGTGTTTCAAAAGCTATTCCGGCATTGTTGATTAAGACATCAATCGATTTATACTTTTCAGCTTCATTTACCGCATCAAAAACCTGATTGCGATTGCTGACATCCACATGAAAAGAATATGCCTGATCGGTGATATTAGCAAGTTCTGATTGGGCTTTTTGAAGGTTATCTTTATGATTATCAAAAATACTGATAATTGCCCCTTCCCCGGCAAACTGCCTGGCTATTTCAAATCCCAAACCTCGAGCACCTCCTGTAATCAAGACATGTTTATTAGAAAATCGTTTTTGGTTTCGTGTCATAATAAAAACTAGTTCTATTTTGTTTACAAAATAATAATATATTTGTTACAAATAATAATCATTTTTTGTTAATAATTTTCCTGCATGATTGAAGTTCATCGCATAGACATCATCATTCTAATTGCATATCTCATCATACTCATCCTAATAGGATTATGGTCCGGAAGAAGGAAAAGTGAGTCCACCGCGGTCGAATTTTTCCTTACCAGTAAAACCCTTCCCTGGTATGCTATTGGTTTTTCCATCCTGGCTGCTGGGATCAGTTCCGAACAATTTTTGGGAACTGTTGGTTTCGCCTATCAATATGGATTGTCTGTAGCAAACTGGGAGTGGCTAAATATACCGGCAATTCTTTTATTGGTATTTATTTTCGTTCCAATTTATCATCGATGGAAGATAATTACCATGCCACAGTTTCTTGAAATACGCTATAGCCCAAAAGTACGTACCATCTTTGCGGTAATCACGCTGCTCACCTATGTTTTTATAAACATGGCCGGTGTAATTTTCTCCGGTGGTTTTGCGCTCCAGCTAATCCTCGGTATTGATCTTTACCTCGGTATTTGGCTCCTCACCATACTCGCTGGTTTTTTTGTGATTTATGGAGGTATGGAATCTGTAGCGTGGACCAATGTATTTCAATCGGCGTTATTGCTCAGTGGCGGGTTATTGGTATTCTTTCTTGGATGGCTAAAAGTACCGGGAGGATTTGAAGCAATTATTGGAGCAGGAGATCGTTCACACTTAATCCTCCCTATGGATCATCCGGAAATACCGGCAACGGGATTGATCGTTTTGGCTATTTCTACCAATGTCTGGTTTTTTTGTACCAACCAGACTATCAATCAGGCCGCACTGGGAGCAAAAAATATCAGGCATGCTCGACATGGTGTGCTGTTTGCTGGGTTTTTAGGCATTTTGATTGCGTTTGCAGATGTCTTTCCCGGCCTGATTGCTTTCGCATTGAACCCCAACCTTCCGTTTGATGATGATGCATTTCCTTATGTAGTGGGAGAATTGGTGCCGGCTGGTTTACGTGGATTAGTATTTGCCGGTCTATTGGGTGCGATTGTTTCCACACTTGAAGCCCTTGGCAATGCCACTGCCACCATTTTTACATTTGATATCTATCAAAGAATGGTTAAAAAGGAAGTGAGTGAACGTCTGCTCATCCGATCGGGTAGAATCGCAGCAGTCATCGCCATGTTGATTGGCGCCTTGTGGGCGCCAATAGTCCTCCAATTCGGTCATATTTTTTCATACTTCCAAGAGTGCTGGGCGTTTATTGCCATTCCAGTGGCTGTCATATTTGTATTGGGCGTTTTCTTGAAAAACTTGACCAATCAGGCTGCTCTTTGGACATTATGTCTATCATTTCCAATGCTTATATTACCTTATTTATTGCGCATTTTCAATGTGCAATGGAATGTATTTAATGTAGCAGGGATTGTGCTGATATTCACTATTCTCTTCGCTTTGATCACCAGCTATTTAACAAAGAAGACCGTAAATGAAAATTCAACCAATGCGCTCTGGGATAAATCACTGGATAAAATAAGTGAATCAGACCAACCCTTCTATCGAAAAACAGTTTTCTGGGCAGTTGTGATCACTGCTATTTACGCGTTTATATACATCTCTCTCTGGTAGTATTCACTGCTTTTCATTTATCTCCCACCCAGGTCAATCGCTGCTTGTCAGCTAATAATTGCGTCTTCAATAATTGATAATCCAAGTCCTGTACACTTGCTTGTTGGTCTATGGCCAGACACGCTGCAGTGGCAGCAGATTGTCCCAGTACCATAAAAACCGGTTCCATCCGAATGGAACCAAATGCGATATGGGTAGCGCTCAAACAAATAGG
>QIEB01000583.1 GCA_003229495.1 Flammeovirgaceae bacterium | reverse complement strand
ATACGGTTCGAACGTCCCGCCGGATTCTAAATCAAACGTAATTATTTAACATCACTGGCATTACCAGCATTAGAATGTCCTCATTTTCGTCAGATTCATTGGGAAAGATCAACCCGGCACGATTTGGGGCAGAAAGTTGAAGAGTAACTTCTTTGCTGGTAATATTGCCCAACATTTCCAGTAAAAAGCGAGCGTTGAATCCGATTTCAATATCTTCACCATCATGGTCGCAGGAAAGTCGTTCACTGGCTTCATTAGAAAAATCCAGATCTTCCGCAGAAATAAGTAACTCACTACCTGTAATTTTTAACCGCACCTGATGGGTAGTTTTATTGGCATAAATAGCAATACGCTTAAGTGAAGACAACAGCTCCATTCTATCAATAACCACTCTGTTCGGATTGTCCACAGGAATCACATTCTCATAATCAGGGAACCGCTCATCTATCAGCCTGCAGATCATTTGGATCTGATTAAACTTGAAATAGGCATTGGATACGTTATATTCAACACTCACTGAGGTATTTTCAACTGGCAAGGTGGACTTTAATAGATTTAAAGCCTTACGGGGAATGATCATGGTATTGTCAATATCCGAAACTATGTCCACCCTTCGATAGCGAATAAGACGGTGACCATCTGTTGCTACAAAAGTAGTGTTGGTATCATTGAGACTCAGATAGACACCGGTCATTGCTGGTCTCAACTCATCATTACTGGTGGCAAAGATGGTGTTGGAAATGGCTTTACCCAAAACCTCTGAGGACACATCAACCCTGTAACCGTCTGTAACTGAAGGGACCTTGGGAAAATCAGTGGCATTTTCACCGGCTAATTTATACCGTCCGTTATCTGAATTTATTTCAACGCTATAGGTTTCCTTGTCAATGGAAAAGGTAATCGGCTGCTCCGGTAGATTTTTCAGTGTCTCCATCAGTATCTTTGCCGGAACCGCAATGCTGCCACTTTCTTTGGCTTCAACTTCCAAAGAGGTGATCATCGATGTCTGTAAATCTGATACAGTCACTGTTAGCTGACCTTCATCTATTTCGAATAGAAAATTCTCTAATATTGGTACTACAGGATTTGTAGTTATGACACCGTTGATGGCAGAAAGTTGTTTCAATAAAGCGGCGGAAGAAACAATAAATTTCATATTGAACTAATATTTATGAGTGGTTTTGCAGGCAAATTTAAAAATAAAAAACATGGGAACAACCATGGGAACGATAGAATAATAGAATAATAGAATAATTGAACAATTGAATAATAGAACATTTGAACAATAGAACAATAGATTAGCGATTCTTCGACATTCGGTGTTCGATGTTCGGAGTTCGATGTTCGAAATACCCCGTGTTCTTAAGGATTGGTGCTAAACTCATGGTACGGAATATAAAATACTGCTCCCCTACCCTACCAAGGATGGTGCTTTGTGAAGTATCACCATATAATAACAAAGTCTGGTTTTTCACAGGGTCAATATCTGTAGTTGACAACTCTAGCCATGGTTTCCCCTCATACAGGGTATCAACTACCGAGGAGGCCCTAAGGGTTACCAGGTCCTGCAGATAGTTCATTACCCGGTTACTGTCCAACCGATGTATCCCGGAAACTGAAAAAAATGGGTCCCGATAATTAATTTCAAAGTTATTATCAGGTTGCGAAGGGTCCTTGTAGCTGAATGAAAGTAGTGATCGCCAGGTATTGAAAAATACCGTCAGGCTGCGCCATTTCCACAGGGGCAGCTCAAAAAGTCCGCTCACATAGCTGAAATAACCAGGAAGACGCACCAGGTATACCTCACCGTCCTCGGTGGCAAAGTAGGAGTTTTGCTTTGATTCATCTCCGCCAGTCCAGTAGGAGATAAGCATTTCCTCTCCCTCATAAATTTTCACGTGACTTCCTGATTCCTGTATTCTTGCCCAAGCCTCTTGCCCTTCCTGCCCCACCAGGGGCCTCTGGACCCTTACCTGTTGTAAAACAGCGGCCAGCACGGTTAACAGGTTCTCATCCATTGGAAATTTACCATTGATCAAAAATCCTCTGGAAAACGCCCGGCAGTCAATGACTTTCCCCGCCCGGCTAATAACCACCCGGTCTATGGGGTCAATATCATCTATCGCAAATAGGTCTTGATCAACTTTTGTTCCTCCCGTCCCCTTTTGCCAAAAACTAAGGGCTACTGACACCATTATCAGGAAAACCAATAGCATCGCAAGGGATATGGTTTTATTTACCATCATTTAAAGTTTGCGTATTTTCGTCTACGTAAAAATTGTCTGAAAATCCCATACCCTACCAATAGAACCAGTGGTGTGAGCAAATTAAAAAGCTGCCAGGAGAGTCTTTCACCAGCAATACGAATACTGTCCAAAGGTCTGATCTTTATCTCCTTATTTCTGGCATTAATGATCCCCTGATCATTAAGTAAATAGGACATGGAATTCAAGAGGAAATCTTTATTAGCAAAAGCCTCCTGTTGAGAGGCAAGATCGAATCCCATGGGTAAAGGCTGGTCTGTCTTGGGATTAATCTCACTGGTCATCATATCACCATCGGCCACTACAATGATCTTTGAGTTGCCTTCAGATATAATGGGTCGGGTTGAAACACCCCTGGGAAGCATCCTGTTTTTGTATAATGAAGTAAAATTTCCTTCTAACAGGTAGGCTATTGGTATTGGACCCTGATTGAAAGTTTCAGGGTTAAAATCTTTCCGCAGATCATTTAGGCTAACCTTCACCGGGTAATCCACCTTCATTGAGTATTGAGATGAAAACAACAAGGGGATCTTTATTACTCCTACTGCTTTGACAGTATCTATACTGGATGTAAACTTGGTGCTTAGGGCATCCAGGTTTTTTACAATTGGATGTTCGCCTGTGCGGTTAATTATAGGGTAGAATGGCCAGGGCATCCATTGAAGATTTGGTTGATTGCCCACAGTGCCTACGATTATGGGATACCTTTGACCCAACCGGTCCACTACCAGGTCCTTATTGATCCGGAGGCCGTACCGGAAAAGCATATCATCCAGGTTGGTTTCGAAAGGAAATGCAAAAGTACCCGGCCCCTTGATGCTGTCCATATCTACCTGCAGTGCATCGAGGAACATCATGGCTTTTCCTCCTTGCATTAAAAACTGGTCCAGGTGGTATTTTTCAATCTCTGAGAATGGTTGGGTGGGTTTTAGTATCAACAGTGCGTCATAGCCGATCAAATCTTGATAGATGGATAAATTTACATCCCCAAGATCATAATGTTCTGACAAGTTGGTAGTGAGATCGACAATATCCCTGTCTCCTAGCTCACCATGACCCCAGACCAACCCAATTCGTTGTTGGTCATTTGATGACAGCCCCCTGATTGCAGCTGCCAGCTCATACTCTAAACCTTCTATGCTTTGATTGAGTTGTTCATCCGGACCTGTCCCTTTGTTGCCTTTCAACAATAGTACACCCCTTTCCTGAGAACCTTGGGCGACTATCGCCCCCGGAAAAAGCAGCTTTTCTATACGTTGGCCATCCCTGGTATCAATCACGTTGGAGGGTTGAATACCTTTCTCCGCCAAATTGCCATAGAATTGATTACGCGTTGAAGCAGTGGTCGCCTGATTTGGGTCTACAAATTTGTATTGCAGGTTGTCCCCGGCATAAACCCGAAACTCATCTAATGTTTCCCGGATGGACTTTTTGAGACGGGCAAAACCAGCAGGCAGCTCCCCGTCAAGGTAGACGTCGACATAAACTACATTTTCCAGGTTTTGCAACAGCTCTTTAGTAGCTGGTTGAATAGAAAATCTCTTTTCTTCAGTCAGGTCCCATCGAACAGGAAAATGTCCGGCAAGCTGATTTAGGATCACCAGCAGCATCAGTCCGATCAAGAATCGGAGTACATCCGTTTTTATCTTTGAATTCCTGCTTACCATTTTCTACTGCCAATTACTAAATTTGTCAATAGAATGGTAGCTGCAGTGATGCTGAGAAAATACAGGATATCGCGGCTGTCCATCAATCCACGGCTAAGCGCATTGTAATGGTAAACCACCCCTAGTCGTTCAAACATGTGTCCGGCTGTGCCAACAGCCTGCAAGGATGCTAAAGCGTCTATGCCATCATACCAAATAAAGCACAAAAATGCCCCCAGAATAAATGCCACAATTTGATTCTCGGTGACAGAAGAAGCCAATACCCCCAGTGCAGTGAAAAATGAACCCAACAATAACAGTCCAATATAAGACCCCATAATTCCGGCACTGTCCAGATTACCTTTAGGGCTGCCCAGTTCATAGACAGTATAATAATAGATTAGGGTGGGCAACAATGAAAATATAACCAGGAACAAGCCTGCAAAGTACTTACCCAAGATCACCTGCAGATCAGTTAGTGGTCTGGTAAACAGTAATTCCATGGTCCCTGATTTCTTCTCCTCGGCAAAAAACTTCATGCAAATGGCCGGAATAAGAAACATGAACACATAGGGTGCCAATCCAAACAACGACTCCAACTGAGCAAAGCCATAGTCCAGCACATTGGTTTGCGGGAATACCCACAATATCAATCCCATAGCGGTTAAGAAAACACTGATTACCATGTAGGCAATCAGGGAGTTTAGGAAACCGGCTACCTCCTTTCTAAAGATACTAATCACCCCCACCTCCTTTTCCGGTCAGGTCTTTGAAGATCTGTTCCAGGCTGTGGGATTTCTCCGTTAATTCAACCAACGTCCAGTGTTGTGCCACTGCATGATGGAAAATTGTTGCACGTATGTCCTGTGGATCAGGAGTTAACAACAAAAAACCACCGTCAACATCTTCGGTCACTTCAACCACACCTTCTATGTTGCTCAACTGCTCTTTTGTGACCTTGTTCTCAAAAGATACCCTCACGGTATAATACGGATTCTTGGTACCGGCGGCATCTTTAAGTTGATCCACTGGCTTATCAGTCACTATGGTACCATTATCAATAATTACCACCCGCTGGCACAAGGCCTGCACTTCCTGCATAATATGGGTGGAAAACAGCACTGTCTTCTCCCGGCTTACATCCCTGATCAAATTTCGTATCTCAGTGATCTGATTGGGGTCCAGTCCGGTGGTGGGCTCGTCCAATATCAGTACCTTGGGGTCATGGATCAACGCCTGGGCCAGACCCACCCTTTGTCGATAGCCTTTGGACAACGCCCCAATCAACTTGTTCTGCTCTTTTTTTAAGCCGAACATATCTACCACCCTTCGGACACTGTCGCGAAGAAACTTCCTCTTGAGTTGATGTAGGTGTCCAATAAATTCCAGGTATTCGTGCACATACATATCCAGATATAAGGGGTTGTGCTCGGGCAAGTAGCCGATCTGATGTCGTACTTCAAGCGGATGTACAGTGACTTCTAACCCACACACCTCCAATGAACCGGAGGTTGGCGGTAAATAACAGGTGGCAATTTTCATGGTAGTAGACTTACCAGCGCCATTAGGACCCAAAAATCCTACAATTTCCCCCTTTTTGATGTCAAAGGAAATATTATCCAAGGCCTTTTGGCGGCCAAATGTTTTGGTGAGATTTTTTACCGCTATGGACATAACACAACTGCCTGTAAAACTAGGAAGTGAATGTTTTATTTGAAAGTATATGGATATTTAATATTACATGCGTTGCATTGTTTGGTTTTTTCTAAAACAGGAGGACTACCTACTACTGTCGGGCAATTAGTTGTTTCATTAGTTGCGTCATTCCGGGTTCTGCGGCTTTGGCTGCTGCGATGACATCATCTATATTGATCTTTTTTATCTTACCAGGAACACCCAGATCGGTGATCACCGAGACTGCAAAACAAGGAAGGCCCATATGACGGGCTACCAGGTTTTCAGGGACAGTAGACATTCCTACCGCATCGCCTCCAATCACCCGCAGGTATTTATATTCCGCCACAGTTTCCAATGAAGGACCAGGCACAGAAACATATACCCCCTGGCGACAGGGTATGCGCAGGTCAGCAGCTATCTCCATAGCTTGTCCGATTAATTCCCGGTCATATGCATCGCTCATATCTGGAAACCGGGGGCCCATGGGGTCCAGGTTTGCACCTCTCAATGGGCTATCAGGTTGTAAGTTTATGTGATCATTGATTATCATCAAATCACTCAACTCATAGGCTGGATTTAAACTCCCGGCAGCATTCGAAACAAACAGCTTGGTAATCCCCAGATTTTTCATAACCCTGACAGGGAAGGTCACTTCTTTCATAGTGTAGCCCTCGTAATAATGAAATCTACCTTGCATCACCACTACTTTGGCATTGCCAAGCGTACCAAAGATCAACCGGCCTGAATGGCTCTCGACAGTTGAAATCGGAAAGTGGGGGATATTCTGATAATTGATGGATTTATCAATTTTAACTTCATTTACCAGCGATCCCAGACCAGTGCCAAGAATGATACCAAACAACGGCTGAGTAGGGTACTGTTGTTGAATATATGAAGTCGCTTCGGAAATCTTGTGCATGGTACATTTTTTAAGTATCGATCAAAAATAAGTTTTTCCAACTATCTTTACCCACCATTTGAAATAAGTATGATTACTATTATTAGTGGTACCAATCGAAAGTCTTCGGTTTCCAGAGTAGTTTCAGAATTCTACCGGGAGCTTTTGACACAGGCAGGGGAGGAAAGCAGTATTTTAGATTTACAGGACCTACCGGCTGACTTTGTTTGGTCGGCCTTGTATGAAAATACCGGCAAGAATCAGGCATTCAACCAGATGACTGAACTAATCATAAATTCCGGCAAGTTAGTTTTTGTGGTACCGGAATACAACGGTTCTTTTCCCGGAGTGCTTAAGGCCTTTATCGATGGAATTGATTATCCTGTGTCATTCAAAGACAAGAAATGCGCATTGGTAGGCTTGTCCTCAGGTGTACAAGGCGGGGCTTTGGCTTTGAGCCACCTGACGGATATTCTCAACTATCTGGGTATGCACGTGTTGCCCCTAAAAGTGAGAATGCCGGGAATTGAAAAACTTCTGACAGAGAGTAGAATAGATGATGAATTGATTCTAGAATTGCTGGACATGCAAATAAAAGACCTGGTTAATTTTTAAGGGCATGGGGCATGGGGCATAGAGCATGGGGC
>QIEB01000281.1 GCA_003229495.1 Flammeovirgaceae bacterium | reverse complement strand
CGTTAAAGTCCACGGTCACTTCTGATTCATTGACAGGTGACTATTTGCAAATTCTTACAGATGGATCAGAATATGCCTTGTACATCAGTAAGCCTGGATATCTTTTTGAAAATCTGCGTTTTGACTATCAGGAAAGCCAGGACCGGGAACCAATTCAAATCGACATATATTTAAAGCCCATAAGAAGTGGAACAACTGCTACCTTGAACAATATATTCTTCGACATTGACGAATATAAACTCAAGCAAAAGTCAAGGACAGAACTGAACAAAACAGTGTTGTTTTTACAAACTAACCCATCAGTTGGTATTGAAATAGCCGGTCATACCGATAACTCAGGCAGCGATTCCCACAATCAGCAACTATCATTGAATCGGGCCAAAGCTGTTCATCAATTTCTGATCGATCAAGGGATCAACGCCAAACGGTTAAGATACAGAGGGTACGGCTCAACTGTTCCGGTGGCGCCAAACGACTCTCAGGAAAACCGTCAATTGAATCGGCGAATTGAGTTCAAGATTTTGTAAGGAGGGAATTATTAGGGTTATCATACAGTTAGGGTATAGTAAGAAATTTTTATAAAAAGAGTCAGGGAGAATTAAAGAGCAGTTAATGAGCAGGATTCTAGTTTTAGTGGCATTATTTATTGGATCTGTATTTCTTTTGCTTCATGAGCAACCTGAAGATAGCACCGGAAGCATTTTGGGTCCAGAGGCTCAGTGGGAGCAGCATTTGGAAAACATCAAGGGGCAACTGCTGAAAACCGATCGACCGGATGAGTTTGCCAAGTACCACTGGATGATTCGCACCAGAGCGGGAAGTAAGGGGCCCGCGTATGCTCCCAATTATAAGCTGGAACAACTTAAAGCCGCTCAAAAAAATCGACTTATATATGCCCAGGCTCGTCGAAACGCACTGAATTTCGTAGAAAGAGGCCCGGGAAATGTGCCTGGCAGAACCAGAGCGCTGCTGGTGCTTCCAAGCGATCCCGCAATGAATTCCTGGATTGCGGGAGCAGTTGGTGGTGGATTGTGGAGTACTACTAACGCCGGCGCTTCCTGGACCAACCTGACGCCTGAACTACCCAGTTTAGCAGTATCTACCATGGTTATCAGCGCTTCGGACCCCAATACCATGTATGTAGGCACCGGAGAGTCATTTGCCGGCCTTAGTGGTGCACGAGGAGATGGTGTATTTAAATCTATGGACGGGGGCCTCACCTGGTCTCAGCTGACTTCTACCGCCTCTAATAACGATTTTCAAAATGTAAATCGAATTATTGTCCACCCAACAGACCCTGATATTTTGCTGGTTTGTACCAGTAATGATCCTAATTTCTCTTCTTTTAATTCAGGGATATTAAAATCCACCGACGGTGGGACCAGCTGGGTCCGTGTTTTTACCGGTAGTCGTCGGGTGCAGCAATTGGTAGCCTCACCGGATAGCTTCAACGTACTTTACGCCACCTTGAATAACGGAGGGGTATTTAAATCAACCAACCAGGGTGACACCTGGTTTTCATCCAGCACCGGTATGATACCAGATGGCCGCGTTGAGATTGCTATTGCTCCCAGTAACTCTAATCGAATTTATGCATCGGTAGAAGGGACGATTTCAGGAAGCGAATCCGATCTCTATATATCCGAAGACGCCGGTGCAAACTGGTCCTTGGTGGTGGAAGAGAATAACGGTGAAAATCTGGATTTCCTTGGTGGACAAGGGAATTACGACAATTCTATAGTTGTTCATCCCTACGATGAGGACATTGTTTATGTGGGAGGTGTGAACCTTTTCAAGTTCATCATGAAAGCTGGCATGGGGACAGGAAAGCCTACCGTATTGGGAGTGGATGTTGGCCAAACTTCGGTGTTCATGGATTTTGTAAGTTTTGACAGCGGGGTATTTTTCCAAAGCAAATTGGCTGTTGGTGATATTCCGGACAGCGAGTTTGTTTCAGTGGAATGGCGATTTGGTCCTGGTATCAGTCAAATGGCCCATCGATTCCAGGTTCCTGTGGATGCAGGTACCAACGACGATGGCGGAGCAGGAGTTCCTGATTCGGCCTACCTTTATCAGGATTATGTAGAAGTGCCATTTGAAGTTTGGGATATTGATAACAACAAGCAGCTTATGGTTTCCTTCAGAGACCAGGAAAGAGATGGAATGTTCAATTTAAAGGTTCGTGACGATAATAATGATCCGGGCCTTTTGACCACTCGTGAGTATTTCTATGCTCATGCCATTGACTATGATCCGGTGAACCCGGAACCATCAATTAGCATAGCTGGCGGCCATAAGGTTAAACAGATGTACTTTATGTGGCCGGTGCTGGCGGAAGATGCCGGTCCCTGGGATCCGGTAAATCTTCCGGACTCTAAATTAACCATCAATTATGGCTCTGTGATAAATCGTTTTAAACAAACTGTGATCATTTCAGATGCCTTCAATCAGCTACCGGGAAGTAATGGTAAGAACCGGTTTTTTCAAACATTTGGTGAAGATAATACCGCAAATCTAGGATTGCATCCGGACCACCACCAAATTACCACTCTGAAGGTCAATGAAGTTTCACAAACTTTCAGAATAGTGGTGACCAATGATGGAGGTGTTTACTTTTCCAATACCAACACAAGTCCCGGGGAGAATGATGGCGACTGGATATTTGCCGGCAACGGTTACAATACCAGCCAGTTTTATGGTGCCGATAAGAAACCTGGTGCTTTTGAGTTCATCGGGGGAATGCAAGACAATGGCACCTATCGGTCTCCTGGAGGGCAAGAGGCTAATACAAACTCCGCTTATATTCGCCAGGTTGGCGGCGACGGATTTAAAGTAGCCTGGCACTATACCGATCCTGACAAGATGATAGGAAGTTCTCAGTACAATGGGTTCAGGCGCACAATAGATGGAGGTGCCACCTGGACCAGTGGTACCGTTGGCCTTGAAGATGTCGGAGAAAAAAATGCACCATTCATATCATGGCTGGCAAACTCCAAAAAAAGCCCAAATATACTATATGCAGTAGGCCGGCAAGGGGTGTGGAGATCACCTGATTTCGGAGCTTCCTGGGAGTTGAAACCTATAAGTTCGGGCTGGGCTTTTAACAATCTAAGCCGGGTGGCGGTCTCAGAGGCCGATCCAACTATTGTTTGGGCAGGAAGCGGCATGACTTCAGCAGCCAGACTACATTATTCCGATGACAGCGGTAATAGTTTTACACTGGTTAATAATTTTCCCGGTGGGTCATTGGGAAATATTACCAACCTGGCCACACACCCCAATCAAAGAAAAACAGCGTTTGCACTGTTCTCATTCTCAGATGCACCCAAAATACTGCGTACCATGGATGGGGGAGATAATTGGGAGGATATTTCAGGTTTTGGCAACAATGCAGAAAGTAACAACGGATTTCCCGATGTCCCGGTATTTAGTCTGTTGGTACTACCCCACAGTCCTTCCACCATCTGGGCCGGCACAGAAATTGGACTAGTGGAATCTACTGACAATGGAATAACCTGGGCAATAAGGGACGACTTTATCAATGTGTCAATTTGGGATATGAAAGCTGTTGATGACCAGGTAGTGCTTGCCACGCACGGCAGGGGAATATGGTCTGTAACCTTGGATGGATTGATCTGGCCCAGTGAACTAGTCACTGATTTGCCGGATGCTTCTTTTAATGATCAGCTATCAATTTACAATTTCCCTAATCCAGTCTCAGAGGCTACCACTATCAGATATTTTTTACCTTCCTCCACTACCACACGGATAGAAATTTTAACCATCGATGGCCGGATAGTAAATACTTATGATCTGGGATTACTTAACCAGGGTGCTGGCGAACTTGCTTGGATTCGTGATGGCAAGACTCTCGTTTCAGGTGTTTACCTGATCCGTATGGACACGGACCTGGGCTCCCGGGTCTCCAGAATGATCTTACAGTAGATCTTGCCGAATTCAAAAATTATCACTTATCACTCATAATTCATAACTAATCTGCCACCCTACCACCTTAATACCCTTCCACCCTAAAATATCCCCCAAATTACGTTAGAATTACCCCAAAAGAGGGTAAATAATCAATGTAATTTTTCATATAGATAGCTTTTCTGTTAAATTTAACTCATCTTAAATAATTATTAATTAACCATAACACTATGAAGAAGAATCTACTAGTTTTCTTCATCTTGTGTTCAGCTTTGATTACCGAATCATTGGCACAAGGACGTACGGTGTCAGGAAGGATCATTTCCCAGGATGATGGGAAGGTTGGTTTCCTAAGCCTCCAAAATACGTTAATAATTCATCGCGTTTCATGGACTTTAACCAAATATTATTTTAAGTTTGAGATATAGTAATAGATATTAAGATCTTAATATCTTAATATCTTAATATCTATTACTATAATTTAACTTTTTGTACAATGTCAACTTCAACGGACATGCATTAATTAACCTAAATAATACTATATGAAAAAGAATCTACTAGTTTGCTTCATCTTGTGTTCAGCTTTGATTACCGAATCATGGGCACAAGGACGTACAGTGTCAGGAAAGATCGTTTCCCAGGATGATGGGGAAGGACTGCCTGGTGTTAACGTCGTATTGAAAGGGACCACATCTGGTACAGTATCCGACATTGACGGGATGTACAAAATAGATGTGGAAACCGAGGATGCGGTTCTATTGTTCTCTTCTATTGGTTTCCTAAGCCAGGAGAGAATAGTGGGTACAAAATCCGTAATTGATCTGGAGATGGCTGCAGATGTGCAGCAGCTGTCCGAGGTAGTGGTAACCGCCATAGGTATTGAGCGGGAGGCCAGAGAACTGGGTTATGCCATTTCCGGTGTGAAAGCGGCAGATTTGGTGGTAGCTCGTGAAACCAACATAATAAATTCCTTACAGGGTAAAGTAACCGGAGTAAGTATTACTCAAAGTTCCGGTAATCTTGGAGGTTCCACTAAAATTACCGTAAGAGGGGTGAGTTCTCTAAGCGGCAGGAATAATCCATTATGGGTGGTTGATGGAGTTCCCATCAATAATCAGCAAAATCAGGGAGGGGACGCCAATAGGATCACTGGAAACCGTGACTTTGCCAATGGGGCTGCTATTATTAACCCCGATGATGTTGAGTCTATAAACGTTCTAAAAGGTGCTTCGGCAACTGCACTGTATGGCTCTCGGGCTGCTGCAGGTGTGATTGTGGTAACCACAAAACGTGGAAAAGCGGGACCCGGAGGCGGGCCAAGTGTTTCAATCAACTCTTCAGTACGATTTGATAATATATTCAAATCACCTGATTATCAGAACCAATATGCAGGTGGAGATTTTATGAAATATGATTCCTCAGCCACTTCTCAGAACTTTGGACCTCGTATCGTGGGTCAACCGGTAAACAAGTCCATCACCCATGATCCGGTGGCGTTACAGGCTTTTCCCGGCAACGAGGATGATTTCTATGAAACCGGTACCACGCTCATTAACAACTTTGCTATTTCCGATGCAGATGAACGGAGTGATTATCGACTGAGTCTGACGTCACTAAACCAAACGGGTATATTGCCAGGCGCCCAATTAGACAGGTTGACCGCTTCCTTTAATGCCGGGTTTAAGCATAGTGACAAATTAAAGTCCAGGTTTACAGCACAGTATATACGTACTGTTTCCGAAGGCACCGGAGTAGCAGGTGCCAATGATCCAAATATTATTGGACCTGCATTTTTCGTTCGCACCACTGATTTCAGAGACTATCTACCCTGGATTGATGAGAGTGGCAACCAGATCAACACCGTTACCAATGACGACAACAATCCATATTGGATTCAAAATGAAAATAAGAATGATCGGGAGGATGACAGGTTCCTCGGTAATTTTGAATTGACTTTCACACCTATAGAGAATTTGAATATAACCAGCCGTGTGGGATATGATTTTGATGTAGATGAACGGTTGATCACCAATCGGGTGGGTACCAGACAGGTGCTTACTGGAGATTTCGAGAATGCGGTCATTCAGAGACGACAATTGAACATCGATATCTTAGGACACTATCAACTCAAGTTGACAGATGACCTAGACCTGTCGATTTTAGGTGGGTGGAATTTCAATCGCCGGGTATTCTCAAGGGAAGTAATTGCTTCAACTGATCAAAGTATTCCTGAACTATTCCTTCCTAGTAACTCATTGGTGTCAAATCCAGATAGAGACTTCTCTGAACAAAAGCTGTTTGGAGCATACGGAGAGGCTGTGCTATCATACCGGGACTGGTTAACTTTAACATTGACCGGTAGAAATGACTGGTCTTCTACACTTCCGTTGGGGAGCAATTCATATTTCTATCCATCGATTAGCGCAGCTTGGGTGTTTACCGATGCACTTGGTATCAGTGGTAATTTCCTGTCATACGGTAAACTTCGGGCCAGTTGGGCACAAGTGGGTAATGACGCCGGCCCTTATCTATTGGACTTTACTTTCTTACCTAGAACAGTGGCTAGCGGGCAGTACGGTTTGGATTTGTCATTCCCGTATGACGGTCGACTGGGATTTCGCAAGACCAACACCATTCCTAATCAGGAATTGATTCCTGAAGAACAAACCACCATAGAATTTGGTCTGGATCTGCAATTATGGGATGGAAGAGTAGGGCTCGATATAGCTTACTTCAATTCAAAAAACAAAAACCAGATTCTGCAAACCCCTATTCCGGAATCTACAGGATTTGGCTTCAGGACCTTAAATGTAGGGCAGGTATCTCAGGAGGGTATTGAGATTGCCCTGGATGCTGATATTATCGATGCTGGAGATTTCCGCTGGAATGCCATTGTTAACTTCAGCCATGTAGAGTCTACTGTAGATGAATTGATAGAAGGTACCGAAAGAATTGTTATTGCCAGTGCATTTTCTAGTGTACAGTTGGTAGCTGTTCCCGGGAAAGAATTCCAATTGTTCGGTTTTGACTACCAAAGAGACGAGGCCACAGGTAGACCACTTATAGATCCTACCAACGGTCGACGGATACCCGGAGAGGCCAAAACTTTTGGAAGTGTATTCCCTGATTACACCATGGGATTGATAAATACCTTCCTTCTCTTATAAGGGATTCATGTTGACCGGAACTATTACTTTCAGCAGCGGGGGCTTGTTAAGGTCCTCTACAGTTGAAAATCTATGGGAGGGTGGATTTACCAAGGAGACCATCCAAAACAGAGAAGGAACCTATATTGATACGGAGGGTATAATAATGAATGACGATGGGACCACGCGGCCTAACGATGTTCCGGTGCGTAGTGCGGCCGACTTCTGGAGTACGTTTTCCACCGGTAGTGTAGCTCAAGCTACTATTTTTGATGCCACTTACATGAAACTTCGTGAAATTGGACTGTTTTACACTTTACCTAAGAGCATATTTGGGAATTCGTTCATCGAAAGCTTGCAGGTTGGTATAGAAGGCAGGAATCTGGCTCTATTGTACTCAAAAGTGCCTCATATTGATCCGGAAGCTAATCTGTTTGGATCGGGAAGCAGCTCAGGGCAAGATGGATTTGGTATTGAAAGGAATACCGTACCATCAACCAGAGGTTTAGGTTTCAATGTTCGACTTACATTTTAATTGATAGAAAAATGAAAAAACTATTAATATATATGCTTTCAGCAGTGCTGGTCATCGCGCCTATGTCGTGCGAGGATGCACTGGATGTCAATACTGACCCTCTGGCAGCAACCACGGCCGACCCTAGTGCGGTCTTGCCGTTTGTATTTGTACAATACGGTGCCCGGAAAACCACTGAATTGGGTACCAGGACTTTGGATGTAACCCAGTTTATATCGAACACCTTTAATTCTCCAAAACGGGGAAACACCAGTATTTTCCTTACCGGAAATACCTGGGGTATGTATTATACCTTGGTGTTAGGTAACCTGTTATTACTGAAGAATGATGCCGTTGAGGCTGGGCCTACCAGCAATAATATTGCTGCAGTGGCCACTATTATGCAGGCCCTTTCCTTCTATGAGCTCGCCAGTATTTGGGACGACGTCCCTTTTACACAAGCGCTTAATGGAAAAGACTTTGAATTTCCTGAATTTGATTCACAGGAAACTGTGTTCAAAGGATCTGTAGCATTGTTGGATGAGGCCATGGCCCTGATTGATGCCATGCCCGAAGAAGGTAACTTTAATCTGGTAACCGGAGATCTCATTTATGGCGGTGATATGGATAATTGGGCAAGGTTTGCCAACTCATTGAAGTTGCGCATACTCATGTTGATTAGAAACCGGGATACTTCAGTAGATGGCGCTATTAGTGCTACTTTAGGTCAGCCATTGATCGAGACCAATTCACAGGCTGCACTGTTCCGTTATCCTGGGACGCCAGGGCAGATCAACGGCTGGAAGGACATAATTCAGTCTTTCTTTGCACCAACAAACGAGCTGGCTGAGTTGTTTGGACCTTCGCCGGTATTCAGGGATCTTTTAGTAAATAATAATGATCCCCGTGTGGATGTATTATTTTTTGATCCCACCGGAACAGGTGTTTATACCGCTCCTGAATATGGTAGTTTCCCTGTCGCCGGCGAGGCCCTTATCAATGATAATGCCTTAAGGGCGGACATGCCAAATATATGGTTCCTGCCCTCAGAGGTGAGCTTCTACCGGTCTGAACTAGCTTTGTTGGGTGTGGTAGCCGATGATGCCAACGCAAGATTTGAAGACGGGGTACGTCAACATTCAATGTTTTGGGGAGGTGTAGGACCTGGATCCATTCCCGGTGCCGAAATTAGACTTGATGCAGATGACATTGAAGCCTTCATTGCCAGTTTACCTGATCTGGGAGGCTTGAGTGATGCTGATGCCCTAAATCAACTATATGAGCAGATGTATGTGGAGGCCTTCATGAGATCGGTTTACGCCTGGAATCATGTCCGCAGGACCGGTGTTCCGGATTTGCAACCTCCTCCTGGCGCCAGTATCAGCACCATCCTGAAGAGATTTGATTATCCTCCTGATGAGGTAGGTGCAAATCCTAATACACCGTCTAATTTAACCACGGATACACCCGTATGGTTTGAAAAACCCTAATTTTGAGAAAATGAAGAATATATTTTATACAATTACCATCGCATCACTGCTGTTTGCAGGTTGCGACGATTTCGAACTGGCAGATCAAGGTTTGGGATTCCAGGACCTTCCGGGGTATGTGGCTTTTGACGCCCCGGGAGATGATGCCGTATTGGATGACGTAGAGGCCACCGAAGACCAAGGAACTGTCGAACTGACCATTGAAGTTCCCACAGGAACGCTAAGTGATATAAATGTTGACTTTTCCTTTTCCGGAACAGCGGAATTTGGAGTCGATTTCACCGTAGTTGGTGCAACAGCCTCAGGCGGATCCATTGTACTACCTAATAATGTTGGCGATGTCAACAATTTTGACAATGTTGACATTGTGGTGGAACTATTGACAGATGGCGTGGCGGACGGGGAAAAGACCTTGACCGTTACCCTTGACAGTGCGCAAGGGGTCGATGGTACCGCTTTTGCTGTAGGTCGCGGCGGTACGGAATTACTAAGATCAGCAAACGTAATAATTGCTGATATAGACTAAGTCCAAACACCGGAAAGAATGAAAAGATCCTGAGGTGAGCTTGCTCTACTTCAGGGTCTTTTTTTGTAATATTGAATACCAACCGTATGCAACATGACTAACAACCTATTAATCACCCTGTTGTTATTTGTAGTTTATAACGTTCACGGACAACAAATACTTAATCACGACCCACAGAAAATCATTGATCCTGCCGGATTATTGAAAATATTGACCCCCCCTACGGAAGTGGAGGGGTCAGCAGACATGTTTGACACCTGGCAGCATGGAGACCTTTATTTATCAAACAGTAAAGTTGCCTCCGGGGTTATCTTTAATTACGACATCCTGAACCATATGCTGTCTGTGTTGGTGGAAGGCAAGGAGTACTCGTTAAATCCAGTAGCTGTGGATTCCATACAATTAAAGAGTTCAGCACAAACATTAGTAAATTCAACAGTATTAAAGGAACTAACCAGTGATTTGTTACTTCTTAAATTATACGAAAGTCAATATTTAATCTTGTATCGTAAAACCACGGTGGAGGTAATAAAACCCAACTACAATGAGCTATTAAATGTTGGGAGTCGCAATTTTCAGATAGATCAGGACTACTTTTATCTGCTATGGGAAAAGGTAAAAGGCCGTTTTACTGAACTACAGGGTAAGAAAAAGGAGTTAAAAGAATGGGACCATGGAGATCAGGTAATCACATTTGTCAAGAATCAACATCTGGACCTGAAAAATGAAACAGACTTGGTCCAGGTTGTACAGTATTACGAACAGTTGGCATTTTAAAATACTCCCTCTGCAATTTAGCATGAATTTCAACACTGCTTGTCATTTTGTATCTTTGCACGATCATGATCTACGTCAGTCGTCAGGAGCACTTTAATGCTGCTCATAAACTATTCAATCCCAAGTGGAGTGCTGAAAAAAACACTGAGGTTTTTGGCCCCTGTGCCAATGAAAACTGGCATGGCCATAACTTTGACCTGATCGTGACTGTAAAGGGCGACCCGGATCCTGAAACTGGCTTTGTGGTGGATTTTAAGAAACTAAGCCTGCTCATAAAAGAAACGGTCCTGGAACCCCTGGACCATAAAAACCTTAACCTGGACGTGCCATTTATGAAGGGAAAAATGGCCAGTGCTGAGATTTTAGTCCAGGAAATATGGCAGTTATTAAAAGATAGATTACCAGAGATCACCACAGTAGGACAGTTGTATTCAATAAAGTTGTATGAAACACCCCGTAATTTTGTAGAGTATTTTGGGCCAGACCCATTAAACAAATGAAGTACTATCTCATCGCAGGTGAACGCTCAGGCGATCTTCACGGATCACATTTAATAAATGAGTTAAAACTACAGGACACGGCCGCAGAAATCAGGTGTTGGGGAGGTGATTTAATGGAGCAGGCAGGGGGATCCCTGGTAGTGCACTATAAGGATCTATCTTTCATGGGTATTTGGGAAGTATTTACCAATCTCCTGACCATTAAGAAGTACCTTGATTTCTGTAAAAAGGACCTGCTTGAATACCAGCCGGATGTGGTGGTATTAATTGACTATCCCGGGTTTAATTTGAGAATAGCAGAATATGCTCATAAAAGCCAGTTTAAGGTTTGCTATTTTATTTCGCCTAAGCTCTGGGCCTGGAACCGTAAAAGGGCGGCTAAAATCAAACGGCATGTTGATCAGATGTATACTATATTGCCTTTTGAAAAACAGTTTTACCAACAATATGAATACCAGGTAAATTATGTGGGCAATCCCTTGGTTGATACCATCAACAACTTCCACACCCCTCCTGATTTTACCCATACACTCCAGACCGGATCCAGACCGGTCATAGCAGTTTTACCTGGCAGCCGTCGTCAGGAAATTAAGCATATGTTGGAGGTGATGTTAGCACTGGTACCGGAGTTTCCACAGTGCAAGTTTGTGGTGGCGGCAGTAGACAATATACCAGCCGAATTTTATTGTGAAGCGCGCAGATTAAAAGAGGTGGCCATTGTTACTAACAAAGCTTATGAATTATTATCGGTGGCCAGTGTGGCGGTAGTCACTTCAGGTACTGCCTCTTTGGAAACTGCACTATTTGATGTTCCACAGGTGGTCTGTTACAAGACCAGTTGGCTTACCTACTGGATTGGCCGCGTCTTGATCAAGGTCCCATATCTCTCTTTGGTAAATTTAATTGCACGGCAAATGGTAGTCCCTGAACTAATTCAGAGGGAGTTCCATAAGGCAAAGATCGCCAAACATCTTACTGAGTTACTAGGGGAAAGCCCAGCACTTAAAACCCAACAGGCTGGTTACCGAAAAGTGAAAATGTTGTTGGGAAATAAAAAAGCCTCAAAAGAAACAGCAAAGCTCATTGTGGATTTCTTACAATCCGCTAAGCAACCTTCAGCTTATTGAATTTAGATTTTTCGATTTTGGATCTGGCATAGTCCAAAGTAATGCTCAATGTCTTGATGCTCTTTTCAGAGGGTATTTCGAACATGGCATCTGTGATAATTGCCTCACAAATTGAGCGAAGACCTCGTGCGCCAAGTTTGAATTCCACCGCTTTGTCTACAATATAGTCCAGTGCTTCCGGCTTAAAGTCAAGCTCCACACCCTCCATTTCAAACAACTTCACATATTGCTTGGAAAGTGCATTCTTTGGTTCAATAAGTATCTTTTTTAGGATGTCTTTTGAAAGAGGATTGAGATAAGTTAATACCGGCAGCCTGCCAATGAGCTCAGGTATCAATCCAAAGCTTTTAAGATCCTTAGCATTTATAAATTGCAGCAAATTCTCATTGTCCAGGTTTACTTGTTGATCTTTATCTTCATTTGAAGTAAATCCCAGAGGACGTGTATTTAATCGATTGGCAATGGCTCTGGTAATACCGTCAAAAGCTCCACCGCAAAGAAATAGAATGTTCTCAGTATTTACCGCGATCATTTTTTGATCAGGATGTTTACGCCCACCTTGAGGTGGAACATTCACTGAAGTTCCTTCCAGCAGTTTAA
>QIEB01000283.1 GCA_003229495.1 Flammeovirgaceae bacterium | reverse complement strand
GGGACGAGGGTGTTAGGGACGAGGGTGTTAGGGACGAGGGTGTTAGGGACGAGGGTGTTAGGGACGAGGGTGTTAGGATGTTAGGTAGCAGCAGATCAATAGAGCATTTGAGCATTTAACCGGAAACCTTCAATCATTCAATCATTCAGTCATTCAGTCATTCAGTCATTCAGTCCCTGGTACTGCGGGCGGTAAGAAAAGTTATAATGGCCACGGGTATTAGTACCAGAATTAGCCAAAATGGTAGCGCTGTTATGGCAAATTGCCATTGCTCCACTTTACTTAGGTCTAATTCCTGAAACATATAGAAAATTCCAAGTACGTAAAAAGACATGGCAAAAATTGACAACATAAGAGAGAATTTCTTGTTTTTGAATATTATCCACTGTCTACTTTGAAGTTCCATCAACATTTCATTGAAAGTATGTGCCTCAAGTCTTAAGTACTCCAGATGGATTTCCTGTGGCCGTGACCGGTCCATTCCGGCTTGACCTAACTTGTGTCGCTGGTGGGCATTTCGTGCTATTCGATCCTTAATGGTAGAAACTATTCTCACAATAATTATATTATTTATACATATATTAATATATCATAATTAGTAAATGTAACCCCTTTGAGTATATATTTCTGATTACCAGATAGTTAAAATTAGCTCAGTTTACTTTCGAAAGGATCTCGTTGTCCTTAACAACGGACAGTTGCTAGCTTTGCTTTTCCCAGTATCTGAGCAAGCCATAAACACTCATCCAGGAAGGATTGGCGGCTTCATAGATCGCAATTTCGGAATCTGACAGACCACTTTGGCGCAGTTCACCGGCTACAAATTGCTGGAATGGTCCAGTTACTTCTGAGGCTGGTGTTTGTGCATCCCAGTATGGCTTAATCCATTGGGACCAGGTTATTAGTCGTCCTTCCAACTCATCCAGGTGGTCAGCAACCTCAGTAATGATTCCAAAATGCGTCAGAAAGAGTCTTTCCAATTTCATATCACGGAGAAGATCGATTGATTGAACCCAAATTTCAATATCAATATCAGGAGGCGGACATGGTGGCATGACTGGTCCGTTCCCGATTTTAACCCCTGCCACGTCACCGGTGAACAGGGTTTCATCCATTTGCCAGGCAAGGTGATGTATGGCATGTCCAGGTGTATACCACGGTGTAAATACCTTACCTCCTATTTCTATGGGTTGGTCATCCACCACTTCCACCAGTTGCTCACTTGAGATAGCTTCCATACTTCCCCACAACTGGTCCATTTTATCCCCGTAAATACGCTTTGCAGAAGCCATTAATCGTTCAGGGTTCATTAGATGTCTATAACCCATGGTATGCACAAATATCTTTGCACCCTGGCTGGCCAGATACCAGGCCGCTCCTGCGTGATCGAGATGGATATGACTTAGCAGCACATACTTAATATCTGACAGGTCATAACCCAACCTATTTACACCTTCCCGAAGATAAGGAACGGTGCTGTGAGGGCCGGTTTCTATTAACACCGGTCCGTCTTCAGTTGGTACCAGAAATGAGGCAATTGCCTGTGACAGGCCCTGAAAGTTCAGATCGATGGTATGTATCATATCCGAATTTAAACAAAAAAGGCCACAGTGGAGGACGTGGCTTTTTTATCAATAAATGGAGACTGAACTAATTGTCAGCCACATAGACGGAACTTCTCTTTCTTTTACGCCCGGGTCTGGAATACTCTATAGTCACTTTAGAGATACCAATGGTTTAACTAACTTTAGCTGCAGGGCTTTACCGGTGTGGACGGTAGCTGATAAATTAGTATTCCCCATTATGGGTTAGGAGCTGATGATAGCATATAACAATCAAAAATTATATTATTTGGATTGAGCCTATTGATGCATGAAACCATTTATCCTTTTTTCTTGTATCCTCACTTTTTTATTATCTATCTCTTGTGGAAAGGTCCATTTGTCTAAGGAGCAAGCTACTGGAAACGAGACTACCGACAAGTACGATAACTATACCGACTGGGCAATATACCGCGGAGACAAAAAGTCCAATCAATACGCTGAGCTGGCCCAAATCAATGTCACCAATGTCAACAAGCTTACACCGGTCTGGGAATATCATACCGGTGATTCCAACGGCCCCTCAATGTATGCTAACCCCATCATCATTGAAGGCATCATATATTTCACTACGCCAAGGTTGGATGCAATTGCTTTAAACGCGGTAACAGGAGAAGAAGTCTGGAAATTCGAATCTGTCAAATACAGCACTGACAACAAGGTTTTTCGTGGTCGTACGCGAGGCGTCACCTATTGGGAAGGCGCTGAAGGCAAACGAATTTTTCATTTCGTAAATAACAAAGCATATGCGTTGGATGCGAAATCGGGCGCTGTGATCAAATCTTTTGGTGAAGGAGGGTTTATCGATTTACGCAAGGATCTCGGGGTAGACACCATTAACGCGTCCATCGAGGTCACCACCCCCGGTGCTGTATACAGGAACTTCCTGATAGTAACTTCCCGTGTACCTGAAGGGTATAATTCAACACCGGGACATGTGCGCGCCTATGACACGGTAACCGGAGAATTTAAGTGGATCTTTCATACCATACCGCAAAAAGGGGAATTTGGTTACGATACCTGGAAATGGGTTGAAGGAGAAACCTATGGGGGAGCTAACCCTTGGGGCGGATTTTCTGTCGATGAAGAAAGAGGCTGGGTCTTCTTTGCCACAGGATCACCGGCGAATGATTTTTATGGAGGGTTCCGGAAGGGAACGAACCTGTTTGGAAATTCGATCGTGGCCCTGGACGCCACCACAGGTGAGCGCCAGTGGCATTTCCAGACCGTCCACCATGATATCTGGGATTATGATAATCCCCCGGCCCCTATATTGGTCACCATACAATCTCAAGGTACGTCCAGGGATGCCGTGGTTCAGTTGACTAAAATGGGGCTCACATTCGTGCTAGACCGGGATACGGGAAAGCCACTGTTTCCGGTGGAAGAGATTCCCGTACCGGCCTCAAAGGTGCCGGGCGAAGAAACCTGGCCCACCCAACCATTTCCTTCTACGCCTGTTCCATTGGTCCGCCTATCACTGAGCGAGGCTGATCTTACCAACATTACTCCGGAATCTCGCGCTGATGCTTTAGCGCAATTCCAAAAGTATGAAACTGGGTTTATTTACACACCGCCCTCTTTGCAAGGCACTATCACCACGCCAAGTCATCAGGGAGGCGTGGAATGGGGTGGCGCTTCCTTCGATCCTGCCTCCAATGTTTTGTATGTGAATGCCAATGAAGCTCCCTCCATCAATACGCTCCGGATGTTTTACGATAGGGACAATACAGCTACACCCGTTGAATATGGCGCTATGATATATAAGAAAAACTGTCCGGCTTGTCATGGATTGGACAGGCAGGGAATTCCTCCACTATATCCTTCCCTTATCGGCATAGAAAAAAACGATGAGGAAGTCCGAAGCTTACTACGTCAGGGATCAGGCATCATGCCTGCTTTCAACCGGTTTTCCAATGAAGAGTTGAATGCCCTGATCGCATTTTTAAGAAGTGCCCCGGAAAATAATAAGGGAAGTGGAATCGCAGACACTCATATCCGGTATTCAGTTCAAATACCTTTTTTTGTTGACCCCTATGGTGTGCCTGCTATTTCTCCGCCATGGGGTACCCTGAATGCCATAGATCTGAATTCAGGTTCGATCCTTTGGAAAGTTCCACTAGGAGAATATCCTGAGTTGGTTGAGAGAGGCATTCGGCATACGGGCGCGAAAAACTTTGGAGGACCTGTTGCCACCGCTGGAGAAATTGTATTTATTGCGGCTACTCCCGATGAAAAGATCCGTGCGTTTGATACCCATTCAGGTGCTGTTTTATGGGAGTACAAACTGCCGGCAGGAGGTTACGCAACACCTGCCACCTATGTGGTCAATGAGAGGCAATATGTGGTGATTGCTGCAGGAGGAGGAGGTAAGAACGGAACTAAGTATGGGGATTCGATGATTGCCTTCGCACTTCCCTCAGAAGAAGATGAGGCATCAGATGACGTGGGGGAGAGCGGGTGGACTGATCTGTTCGATGGCCTTACCTTAAACGGCTGGGTCCATCTCAACGGATCACATATCTATACCGTGGTAGATGGCGCCATTGTCGGAAGAACCGTTGAGGGGAGTCGAAATTCATTTCTCTGCACGAAGAAAGTGTTTGGAGACTTCGAACTTGAGCTTGATGTCATGATCGATAGTGTTACAAATTCCGGGATACAAATCAGGTCAAAAGCAAGACCAGTTACCGTTGGAGAAGGCCATGATT
This sequence comes from Flammeovirgaceae bacterium, assembly GCA_003229495.1. Taxonomy (GTDB): domain Bacteria; phylum Bacteroidota; class Bacteroidia; order Cytophagales; family Cyclobacteriaceae; genus SZUA-3. The sequence goes on along the minus strand of QIEB01000283.1, from coordinate 3,084 downwards.
TAAGAGCTGGCAGGTTAAATGGACCACAGGTTGAAATGCAAAGGAACCATCGCCCGGGCACGCCGACCACGGGTCTCATTTATGGAGAAGCATTGGGTACAGGCTGGCTTTCTTCAGAGGAAAAAATACAAAATGGACATCACTATCTACACAACGAAGGCTGGAATAAAATGAGAATCATAGCAAAAGGCCCTCGTATACAAACGTGGGTGAATGGTTATCCGGTTGAAGACCTTGTCAACAAGGAAGTTTATGAGACACATTCCAGCGGATTTATCGGTTTGCAAATGCACGGTATTGATGGCGGAGGACCCTACACTATGAAATGGAAAAATATCAGGATCAGACCGCTCACTAAAGAACGATAGGAGATTAATTTCCAAAAAATTAATTACCAAGGACTTCCTTATAAACTATTTCGTAATTTGTTCCAATGACTCATTCCCGTCAACTCGCTGCCATCATGTTTACCGACATTGTCGGGTATACCGCGTTGATGGGAAGTGATTCAGCCAAAGCTCTGGAACTTGTCAGAATAAGCAAAAAAATCCAGAAACCCCTGGTTGAAAAACACCATGGACATTGGCTAAAGGAGATGGGAGATGGAGCACTGGCTAAGTTTAGTACTGCTTTAGATGCTGTGAATTGTGCTGTAGAGATACAGGAGTTGGCCCGAGCCAAATTCGATGGCAAGCTGCGGATAGGTATTCATTCGGGGGATATTACTATTGAGAACGATGATGTTTATGGCGACGGTGTAAATGTAGCTTCCCGTATTGAATCCATAGCTGATCCGGGTGGTATCTATATTACCGATGCTATTGAAAAAGCTATTCAGGGGCTGTCTAATCTTCAGGCAAAATACTTAGGAGAGATAAAGCTTAAAAATGTAGCCTATGGTGTACGTACCTATGCGGTTCAAGGCGTTGGTTTGCCGATTCCTCAGGTAAGAGATGGCAAAGGGTTATCGGGTCACTTTTGGGCTGAGTTACAAAGGAGGGGAATGATACGAACAGCTATTTCTTATTTAATGGTGGCCTTACTATTGGTATTACTCCGGAACCAGGTTCAGGACTGGGTTACTTTACCCCAATGGTCATTTGGCTTACTTCTGACGGTATTAGGGGTTGGATTCCTTCTTTCCTTATACCTGGCATGGAACTATGAACGCAGTCCTGAAGGGTTTGTCAGAACCACGTCTAAGCAATCCTGGCAGAATCCGTTAAAGCCCAGTCAGCGAAAGCCCTTGACCGGCACAGTCATTATTGCCGGACTGGTGCTGGTTATTGTGATCATGTATCTGTATTCACCGCCGAACGCAACAGACCGAAGCCGGAAGTCTGCTGAATCGAACCTGGAATCCCCAGCCACTGACAAGTCCATTGCAGTGATTCCTTTTGTCGATATGAGTCCGGAAGGGGATCATGAGTGGTTCAGTGATGGGATTTCAGAAGAACTGCTTAATGCCCTGGTCCGGATACCTGGCCTGAAAGTGGTAGGTCGGACTTCCTCATGGACCTACAAGGGAGTCACCAACAAGGATCTCAAGGCAATCGGTAAGGAACTGGGAGTGGAGACGATCCTTGAGGGTAGTGTAAGGAAATCAGGAACAGATATTCGCATTACCGCACAGCTTGTCAATGCTATAGATGGATTTCACTTGTGGTCCCATACCTATGACCGGGAGTTAACAGATATATTTGCAGTTCAGGATGAGATCACGGCCGCCATAGTGGATGCAATGAGCGTGCACCTGATTGATGTGGCTGTTTCGCCGAAGCCTACTGTCACCGCTAATATTGATGCATATACGAAATACCTGCAAGCACGACAAAGGCTTGCCCCCCGTGGCATTGCAAATTTAATCGAAGCAAGGAGGCTATTTGAAGAAACCATCCAGCTTGATCCGGACTATGATCCTGCTTACTCGGGTCTTGCTCGTACAATTTCACTTTTTCACCATTTTTCTACCAAGTTTTCAAAAGAAGAGCTAATCGGCCCAGCTAAGGAAGCCGCCTACAAAGCCCTTGAGATTAATCCAAAAAACGCAGAAGCTTTTTCTGTTCTTGGATATATAGCGGCCATCCTGGAGTGGGATTGGACTGCTGCTGAGCAGGCATTCAATAAATCACTTGAACTCACCCATGATGACGCAGAAATATATAATTTCATCGGCGATTATTATCGCCTTGTGGTTCAGCACCCAACCCTGGCCATTGAAATGGAATCAAGAGCATTAGAACTTGATCCGCTGCATCCGGTAAATCATCTAGATTTGAGTAAGGCTTATGCCTTAGTTAAGGACTGGGAAAATGCGCTCCAATATGCACAAAGCGCTCAGAATTTGAGTTCAGACTTTTGGGGTAATGACGAACAGTTGCTGAGGAGCTACATCAATCTCGGACGTCTGGAGGAAGCTGAAAATGTGGTTGCAAGGCTGGACGATAGTGGAGGTGATTACTACGGCAACCTTTATTTGAGAGCCATCCTGGCCATAGCAAAAGATGAATCCGACACAGCCCTTGCTTATATAGAACTCATGGTCAATCAGGAAGAAAAGAGATACCAGTTGATTGGTGTTTTATTTCTCGGTTTGGAAATGATCGATGAGGCTGCCTACTGGCTGGACAAGGGGTTTGAAAATCGAGAAGCGCCATTTGTTAATATTACACTCCCGGAGAATCTGCCCGACCATCCCGCTTTGCAAGCAGCGTTCGATAAACCCGAACTCAATGCACTTTTTGAAATTAGAAGGAAGAATCTTGATTTAGCAAACGATTTAGCAAACGATTAGCATTGGGGACTTTACTGATCAGGAAATTTTAGAATTTTTGTATCTTGTCTTAACTAAAATCTAACTCCCATGAAATCCATCACTGTCCTCACTATATTACTTAACATGTTTCCTCTGGTATCTGTAAATGCACAGGTTGGAGGGGTTCCCGAAGGGTTCGTTTCATTATTTAACAGTAAAGATCTCTCTAGCTGGGATATACCGGAGGGGGACAATGGTCACTGGAAAGTATTGGAAGGCGTTATTGATTATGACGCTGAAAGTGAATCGAAAAGTGATAAGAGTCTTTG
>QIEB01000191.1 GCA_003229495.1 Flammeovirgaceae bacterium | reverse complement strand
TAGATACAAAGTTTTATACCATTTTCTCACTCCTTTTTGGGATTGGATTCTATCTTCAGTTTAACAAACACAGAAACAATCAGCACAGTTTTATGAAGGTGTATTACAGACGTCTTCGATATTTAATGCTTTTTGGTATAATACACATGTTCTTTTGGTCGGGCGATATTCTTTTTATTTACGGTCTGGTTGGGTTTGTTTTTGTACAATTCAGAAATGTTAAACCAAGAACCCTGTTGCTTATTTCCGGAATCTCTTTTATTATTCCGCTTTTAATTGACGTTTTAATGTTGGAATTTTTACCGGGTTTTATGGTGCCTGGAGATAGACTTGCGCTTCATACATATTTAGACTTAGCACCGGTAGAAATAACAGAACCCTTTAAAAACGGGACGTTTTGGGAAGTTACCATGGCGAATTTGCACAATGCGAAATGGCGCTATTTTGACCTCTTGCCGTCTGGCCGGCTTTTTAAAATATTTGCCTTTTTTATTTTGGGCTTTTATATGATGGGCAACAATTATTTTACTAAAAAAGCCACTTCAGTAAAACTTTTGTTTGGGTACCTCATTGTTGGTTTCGGGCTTACCATTTTGTCAAAACAAGTAACGGGCAGCATGGGGCAGTTCCCATCTGACTGGAACGATATTCTTTATAAACTCTTGTTTAGTTTCGGGCAGGTAAATATAGCTTTTGCCTACGTTTCAATTTTAACAATTATTTACAAAACAGATTTTGGGAAGAAAATTATGGCTGGCCTTAAATACGTGGGACGAATGTCGTTTAGCAGTTATTTAGGCCAGACAATTTTTGGAATCATCATTTTTTACCCATATGGCTTTGGTCTATATGCAACAATGAGCCTTTGGCAGGTAGAAGTTTTGGCTATAGCTATTTATATCGTGCAAATATTTATTGCCATACTATGGCTTAAATACTATTCATTTGGGCCATTAGAGTGGTTATGGCGTAGTCTGACTTACAAAAAATTCTTGTCTATGAGAAAGGATAAAAGTTAATATTAGATAAAAGTATGGAACTGCTACAATCGAGTAGGTCGGTGACCGCCAAATGACTGCCAGTGGCGGTCCAACCCCAGATATATATAAGTGATAAAATTGCTGCATTTGCATTTTAGGTAAATTTATTTTTTCTTGCGGGCTTGGAACTATGAAAAACCGTAAAAAAGGAGAAATATGAAAAGGATTTGGAATTTACATGTTTTAAGCTTGTTGCTTGGAGTTATGATCATTTGTGCAATAAACATCCAGGCACAGGATGAAGCACCCATCACAGATGAAGAGTTAATAAAGTATGCTTTGGTTATGGACTATGCGGATCAGGAAAAGGTCCGGCTTAAAGATGACTACAATGCCATGATCCAGGCGGAAGAATTAATGGGTGGCGGACATAGGTTTAAGGAATTAAAAGCTGCGGGTGGCGATGAAGCAAAACTTGCTGAACTTGAAGCTTCTGCTGAAGAGCTTGAGGCTTTCAATAAGATTGAATCAGCCAACAATGATAATATTGCGGCATTCAAAGAAGCTTATACCACTAAAATAAAAGACAAAGAACAACTCGGTGCCGGTTTATATAATAGAATTACTAAGGCCCTTAAGACAGATGAAGAGTTAAAGATCCGTTACGGTACCACTTTGGAATCCGTCCAAAGTGAAAGGGCATCAGTCGAAGAAGTTGGTGAGGAGGAAGCCTCCGAAGGGCAATAATTAATACTTTAGAAGGCCCCGGAATAATCCCGATGGCTATCGGGATCGGGGTCACCTCAGGATCAGAGTTTTTTGACACGATCGTTTTTTGTCAGACCTGAAACCACTTCGATATTGATCCCGTCGGAAATACCGGTTTCAATTTCTCGTTTTTCAAACTGCTGAGGTCCGGTCATTACTTCCACAAATACCTTGTCTTCATCTTCAAAGATTAAATTTCTTTCATTAATAGAAAGTACACTATCTTTCTTCTCCAGAACGATATCAGCATTTGCGCTATAGCCTGCTCTTAAGAATACTTCCTTTTGGATATCAATGGCAGCTTTAACCTCGAACTGTATGGCGCCTTCTTCTTCAACACCCTTGGGACTTATATATTCCAAGGTAGCGTCAAAACTTTCGCCTTCCAGGGCACCAATAATCAACTTCAAAGGCATGCCCTCCTTGATTTTTCCTACTTCGGACTCATCGACCTTACCTTCAAATATCATTGCCTGCATATTTGCAATGGACACTATGGTGGTCCCTTCGTTAAAAGTATTACTTTCAATTACATAGCTGCCTTCTCGTATGGGTACATCGAGGATCATGCCGTCCACAGTAGCACGGACCTCGTTAGTGGCGGTACCCGCTTTCTTGGAGGCCCCTTCCCTTACTAACTGAAGGTTGCTTTCTGCTGCTGCCAGCGCCTCTTCTCTTAATTCAAAATCCAATTTGAATTGATTGTACTCCACCTCTGAAATAATTTGATCTTTATAAAGCTGTTCCTGACGTTCTTTTTCTATTTTTGTGTTGTTATAGTTAATACGGGCCGATCGTAATTGTGTCTGAGCATTGTTCAACGATACAGAGTTGGGTATAATCCGGATTTTAGCCAGGAGCTGATTTTTTCTTGCTAGCTGCCCTGCCTCAACGTAGATCTTGTCTACTACTCCTGATACCTGCGATTTTATTTCAACTTCCTTTCTGGGGATTATGGAACCGGTGGCTACAGTTTTACGGATGATGGTGGTTACGAAGATACTATCGGTGTCATATACTACATCCGGTTGCTTTGACTTGGAGTAGAGGAAATAGCTCATGTAAAAAAAGCTGGCTACTAGTAATATCAGAATTATAATTCGGAATATCCGCTTCATTTTATTCTTTTAATTTTCTTGTCTAATGGCTTCAATTGGACTCACCGAAGCTGCTTTTCGGGCAGGCATAACACTGGCAATTATTCCGCCAATTACCAACAGTACCAATGATCCGACCGCAACTACCGGGCTCACGTCGGGATTTAATATTATAAAATCTTCAGGTAATACTTTAGAAAGCACGTCCAGTATCAGAAGGCCTAAGATAAGGGCAAAATAACCTCCAATCAAGGTCAAGAAAACTGATTCCTGAACTATTAACCCAATGATCGAGTAGGGAGTAGCCCCCAAAGATTTTCGAATTCCAATTTCCTTGGTACGTTCCTTAACAATTATCAACATAATATTACTTACTCCAATAATACCCGCGAATAGGGTGCTCAGTCCTACAAACCAGGTAAATAATTCCAGCCCTCTGAACAACCCGGTCATCTCTTCAAATTGTTTCTGTAAATTAAAATATCCAATAGCATCCTCGTCCATAGGATGTACATTATTATTGTTTCTAAGTATTGTCAGCATCCTAGCCTGGACCACATCAACATCGAACTGCTCATAAGCGCTAAATGCATACCATCCCACCCGGTCACCGAAATTAAAGGCCCGTTGAAAGGTAGTAAATGGTACATGAATTGAATTTTGATCGCGCTCATCTCCGTCAGTGCGGATTGGTTTGATCAATCCAACCACTTGAAAATTAACTTTTTTGATAGTAATGTACTCCCCAATTGGATTTTCGTCTGATTCAAACAACAGATTGACCACATTTTGACCAATAACCGCCACTTTCCGATAGTCATCAATGTCCTTTTGGTTAATAAATCTTCCCTTTTCAATGTTTTGTATATTGATTTTATTTAAATCAGGATAGTCGCCATTTACAGTAAATGCTCCGGAATTATAACCCCTGGTAACGTTATTTCCACCACGCCAACCACCTAACTGATTTCTGGGAGCCAGATAACGAATCTCTTTTACCCTACTTAGCAAGAGTTTGGTATCAGAATTGTCAAAACTGATACGTCGTCCCGGTTGGAAGCCGTCATAAGATATGGTGGTCCTTTGGCCCCAAACAAAGCCTGAATTGGTGGCCCACTGCCCAAACCCTTTGGTCACTCCCTTTCGAAAACCATTGCCCAAGCCCACCAGACTGATGATCATAAAGATCCCCCAGGCAATTCCAACAATGGTTAGAAACGTTCGCAGTTTGTTTTTGCGAATGGTGCCAAAAATCTCTTGCCATTTATCGTAGTCGAACAATTTATTCGTCTTTTAAGGCTTCTACTGGTTTTATACGGGCAGCTTTTCGAGCAGGAAAATATCCAGCCAGAGTGCCCGCCCCCGCCAATATTAAGGTGGCTATTACCGCATTTCTAAAATTGACTCCAGGATCCACAAAAAAATCCATGGGGAATCCAAAAGCCGCCATCAGTTGGGACAACAACCCACTTTCGATAAAGGTCATTCCTGCTACCATTCCTATATAACCACTAACCAGCGTGATCAGCAATGCTTCCATCAGGAACAGTCCGATTACTGATCCTGGAGTGGCGCCAATGGCCTTCCGTACACCGATCTCCCTGGTGCGCTCTTTAACTACTATAAGCATAATATTGCTTACTCCCACCACCCCGGCTAACAGAGTAAATATCCCCACCGCGGCCAATAAAATTCGTATACCGTCGAAAATGTTCATCCATTTTATATATTCCTCCCAAAGATTAAAGATCCATACCGCCCTTTTATCTTCCGTGGAGAAGATATGTCGTGAAGCCAACATTTGGTGTATTTCCTCCTGGATAGCCAGACTTTCTTCCAGGCTGGATTCTCCCACGGTCAACATCAATCTGTGGATATGATTTCCACCGCCATATGCAAGCTGAGCGGTTGATATGGGAATGTAGATAACTTTGGTTTCATTATCATCTCCTAAGTCATCATAAACACCAACTACTTTGTACTTGATCCCATTAATGTCGATGTATTTCCCAATAGGTTCAATTTTGTTAAAAAGGACCTTCACCACCTTAACACCTATTGCTGCCACTTTCCGCTTTTCCTTAATATCCTTATCGTTGATATAACGTCCTTCCTGGATGATGGATTTTTCAAGGTACATGTGATCCGGGTGAACCGCCCTGATGTTAAAAGAACTGTAATTGTCTTCATAACGCACGGTAAACTCGCCGTTTACATAATACCTTCCTGTTAAAAATTCTACGCCCTCAACTTTTTCCCGTATTATATCAAAGTCATCATTGGTAAAGTTGATTTTTTTCCCCGGCTGGATTCCTTTATAGGCCATGGTGGTGGTGCCCCCATTTATAAAAATGCTGTTTGCTGCATCATCGTCAAACTGGTGGTGCACACCATTCTGAAAACCCCGGCCAAATCCCATAAGTACTATTAGAATGAAGATTCCCCAGGCCACATTAAAGGCCGTGATAAAACTACGGAGTTTATTAGTTTCTATGGTGTGGAAAATTTCCTGCCACTTATCCAGGTCAAACATTTAATTTAGCATTTGTTACGAGGCCAATTGAAAGTTCCGGTCCATTATGATTCCATCTTTTAACATAATCACCCGGTCCGTACTTTCAGCGATGTCTTGCTCATGTGTTACAATTATTACAGTTTTTCCCATATCATTAACTTCCTTAAAAATGTCCATCACCTCCCTGGAAGTATTAGAATCCAAAGCACCTGTGGGCTCATCCGCCAGTATTACCTTTGGATTAGATATTAAAGACCGGGCAATGGCAATTCGCTGTTTTTGTCCTCCGGACAGCTCGCCAGGCAAATGTTCCGCCCACTCTTTCAAACCCATTCTATCAAGGAATTCCATGGCAATTTTATTACGCTCTTTTCTTTTTACTTTTTGGTAATAAAGAGGCAGGGCCACATTTTCCATGGCATTCTTAAAGTTCAGCAAGTTGAATGACTGGAATACAAAACCCAGATACTTACTGCGGTAGAAGGCCGCTTTTTTCTCGGACAAATCTTTGATAAGTGTTCCTGCCAATGTGTAATCACCGGAATCATAGTTGTCCAGAATCCCCAGGACGTTCAAAAGTGTCGACTTGCCGGAACCTGATGATCCCATGATGGAAACCAGTTCTCCTTCGGCGATATCCATGTCGATTCCTTTTAGAACGTGCAATGATTGCTTGCCGACAGGATATGACTTATGAATTTGACTAAGTTTAATCATTTCAATTCTTATTTATAATAATAACGTAATAATGGGGGTGGAAGCTATTTATCAAAGCTTTTTAATTTGGTCGTCATTGGTTAAACCAGACAATATCTCAATATTTACTCCATCGGACAAACCGGTATGAACTAATATCTTCTCAAACTGCTGAGCCTCTCTTCTCACTTCGACGAAACTACTGTCATTCTCAACAATGAGATTGCTCTCTTTTACAGCCAGTACTTGCTCCTTCTTTTCTAGTACAATGTCTGCATTGGCGCTATAGCCAGCCCTGATAAAGTCTTCTTCCGTTAAGGTCACTTTGGCCCTTACCTCAAATTTGATGGCTCCTTCTTCTTCAACACCTTTTGGTGAAACGTATTCCAAAGAAGCATCGAAAGTCTCACCTTCAATGGCCCCGATGGTGAGAATCAATTCCATGCCTTCCTTTACCTTACCTATGTCAGCCTCATCTACCATACCTTCAAAGATCATGGCATTCATGTCGGCTACTATAGCTATGGTGGTCCCCTCGTTGAAGGTATTTGATTCTATTACAAATGTCCCTTCCCTGACCGGCACATCCAGTACCATTCCTTCGGCAGTGGCTTTTACCAAATTGGTGGTTTGTCCCGATTTGCGAGAAGATCCTTCTTTAATCAACTGTACCTTACTCTCTGAACTCTGTAATCTTTCCTGTGCTAAATTATATTCTAGTAAAAAACCACTGTATTCGACATCAGAAATAATATTGTCTTTAAATAATGCTTCTTGTCGCTCTTTTTCTCTCTTGGCATTATCAAAATTAATGCGTGCAGTATTTAATTCTGATTGCGCATTATTGAGATTGACCATATCAGGGATAATCCTGATTTTAGCTAGCAACTGCCCTTTGGTAACTGCTTCACCTGCCTTTACGTAAATCGTTTCCACTACTCCTGAAACCTGTGATTTTATTTCTACTTCCTTGCGGGGAACTATACTACCGGTAGCAGTAGTTTTTTTCATTATATCCATAATCTCAGGCTGTTCGGTTTCAACCACAGGTGGTTCCTTGTCAGATTGTCTAATATAAAATCCTGCGCCACTTATTACCGCTACTACACATATCACTAAGAGGACAACAT
>QIEB01000183.1 GCA_003229495.1 Flammeovirgaceae bacterium | reverse complement strand
GGAGGACATTGCTCCTAGAAGTTATAAGGATGTAGGAATAGTAGTTATGACACCCAATATGTCCAGCCGGTCAATTGTTGAAAGTGATATAGCCACAGTTCTGGCCCAAAAAGGAGTCCGAGCCACGCCTACATTTGACATTTTTCCCTTTGCGGGAAAAGGTGAGTTGTTTGAGGAGGTTGACCCTGAAGAAATGCGGCAGCATGTAAAAGAAAGAGTCACCAAGTTCGGATTTGACGCACTGCTCATAGTTGCCATACTCAATCAAAAAACAGAAACCCGATATAACCAGGGTTCCAGTTTTTCACTTGCCGTTCCTGCCTACCAGTATAACTATTATGGATATTATCAATGGGCATATGCTACGGTATCTACCCCTGGTTATTACACCACTAAAACCACCTATTTCCTGGAGTCTAACCTGTACGATGTAGCTTCCGAGGGACTTATTTGGACCGCTCAAACCAAAACAAAGAAAGACGCGTCTTCAATTCATAAAGAATCCAATGTTTTTGCCAACATTATTGCACAAGAGATAATGAAAAAAAAGGCACTTCAACCATAGGTGAAAAGAGTCAAGAATTTTTTTCATAGGATATGGACCCTGATCTTCATTAGTTGGATAGGAATCATTTCCTGTAGTTCACCCAGAGACACCTCCGGGATAGAAGTCATATATGCGCCCAAATCGGAAAAAGCCCCCACGGAGGGTTCTCCGGGCATGATCTGGATAGCGGGAGGTGAATTTACCATGGGCGCTCTGAATCATGATGATCAAGCCAGAGAAGATGAAAGGCCTGCGCATCAGGTAATAATCGATGGTTTCTGGATGGATGCCACAGAAGTCACTAACCAGCAGTTTCAGGAGTTCGTAGATGCCACTGGGTACATTACTACTGCAGAAGTAAAGCCCAAATGGGAAGATATAAAAAAACAACTACCACCGGATACTCCAAAACCCGCTGATTCAGTACTGATTGCAGCTTCTATGGTGTTTTCACCGGTGGCTACAGAAAACTTATACGATTGGTCACAATGGTGGAGCTGGGTGGGTGGAGCCTCCTGGAGAAATCCCCAGGGTCCCATAAGTTCGATAGAAGACCAGCTCAACCATCCCGTAGTACAAGTATCGTGGGATGACGCTCAAGCCTACCTGGTTTGGGCCGGTAAGAGATTACCTACAGAGGCTGAGTGGGAGTTTGCTGCCAGGGGTGGAATGAAGGATAAAATATATCCTTGGGGAAACAACAATAACATAAGTGTATACGGTAATACCTGGCAAGGTAAGTTTCCGGAACATAACTCGTTGGAAGACGGATTTTTCACTACTGCTCCGGTAAAATCGTACCAACCAAATGGATACGGTTTATTTGATATGGCTGGAAATGTATGGGAATGGACAGCCGACTGGTATAGCGTCAGCTATTATGAAGAATGTGCTGCTCGGGGTGTCATAAAAAACCCATTGGGTGCTCTTAAATCTTTCGACCCCAGACAACCCTATATGCCTCAACGGGCTCAACGCGGAGGCTCCTTTCTTTGCAATGACAGCTATTGCAGCAGTTATCGCGCCAGTGCCCGCATGCATTCCAGCCCGGATACCGGGCAGGATCACTTGGGTTTCAGGGGAGTGATGACTCAGCAGATGTGGGAATACCTTAGATCTAAGATCTAAGATCTTTGCTCAAATGCTCAAATGCTCAAATGCTCAAATGCTCAAATGCTCAAATGCTCAAATGCTCAAATGCTCAAATGCTCAAATGCTCAATTGTTCAAATGTTCAAATGCTCAAATGCTCCCAACTAGTTGTCCCAGTCTTTATACTTGAACTTTTGACCTCCTACAGATGCCTCTGCCATTAGTCCACCTTTAATAGCGACAAATACAGCCACACCGTCATTGTATGCAGCGGCAGCGGCTGCGCCTTGTTTAAGAGCTACCGCAGAGGCATGGGCGCCTAATTTCATTTTGCCTTTTTTGAAGTTGTCAAATGCCCTCTGGTCCTGGAAGAAGATGATCTCCATATATGATTGTCCACCCAATTGAAAGCCGATAGTGGCTTGAGTCAAAGAGGCTTTGCCATAAGCAGACCCGCCTTTAAAAATGATTCCATTTCCATGTGCTCCACCGATTCCTACGGCGCCTTTACCAATGGCTGAGAAGACCACATATCCGTATGACTTGGAAAAAAAACTTCCTATATCGCTGTCTTGGTTAATAAAGTACTGCTTGGTTTCTTTAGCTTTGGTTATGTCACCTTTTTCTTTATTGTTCTGACTTAACGCAGCTGTATAGAAAAAAGAGCAGATCATTATGAGGCTCGCAGTTTTAAAAATTAGTGTTTTCATGGTTTTAGTAGAATTTTAAATTAGTGCAGTTTCGTAAGTAGTTATTTTAAATAACGGGCAGCAAAATTACATTTTATATTCGAATCAAGCAAACAATACTCAGGCACCTTTGACCTGGTAAAATTGAATTTTATTAGGTACTCTGGAGCCGGCTATCGAGTTTTATTCCTACATATTTTGTCTTGTTTGGTAATTCAAAAACTGTTAGATTTCCGAATTATTTTTTAGAAGATAAGATTGCAAAAAACGTTAAATTATAATAGTAAGAAATATGAAATATTTATTATATGCCATTGGCCTGGTATTTTTGATACCAAGTTGTACGCAGATAGGAACGGACCATACAGAGACCAGCATTACCGTGGTCAAGCAATATTTAGAGGCGGTCGATAACCACGACTATGACCTGATGGAATCCCTGCTGGCAGATGACTATTTGGGTTTCGGACCCTCCCTGGACGATAGTACCAATAAGGAACTTGCTCTGGCCAGTTGGAAGTGGAATGTTGAAAATCTATATGAAGATGTACAATATGAGCGTACCCAGACCTTCGCATCCACCATCAAGGATGGAGAGCTTGCAGGTGAATGGGCTTACAACTGGGCATACGTGACCATTAAATATAAAGATGGTAGCGGTCCGGTGAGTCTTATGGTAAATGTGGTATATAAAATTGAAGATGGGAAGATTGCCAGAAGCAGAACGTTCTATAATGAAGCGGATATATACGAGCAGTTGGGGTATAGGGTATTTCCTCCGCTCACCATACCAGAATCTGAATAAAATCATCATAAACAGACTATTGAAGAAATGAAGGATATAATAAAAGTATATGTTGTTATGGCACTGTTTCTAGCGAGTGCAGCAGATCAAGCAATTGCTCAGTCCGGTATTGCAGCCCCTTTAGGGATGTATGTTTTCCCCGCTCAGGGCCAGGACCAGGAAACACAGGATAAAGATGAATACGACTGCTATAAATGGGGGGTAGAACAATCCGGTATTGATCCTATAAACCCGCCAGATGTACAGGCTGATCCAAATGCAGGCGATGGGGCAGTAATTGGCACTGCCGCCAGGGGCGCTGCCGCAGGTGCAGCAATTGGTGCCATCAGTGGTAGTGCCGGCAAGGGTGCAGCAATCGGTGCGGTCGCGGGAGGCTTTGGAGGAGCTCGTCGCAGGGGAGCGGCAAAACAAGGCGCTGAGCAACAGGCACAACAACAAGAAGCTGCTATGATCAACAGCTTTAAAAAGGCCTTCGCAGCCTGTCTGGAAGGCAAAGGGTACACGGTGAAATAGGCGTGAGCCGTTTCTTCTTCTTCTTTTTATTATTCACCTGTCATCTAACTGATGCCCAATCTGTATGGCTGGACGGTGCATTCAATACCCGAACCGGTCAACAAATTTCAGAGGACCAGTGGAAAGAATTGCTTCCCCAAGAGTTTGATCTATTCCAAAATGATGAGGTTCTTGAGATTATCCTGGAAAGCGATTTTAAACAATTTATCCGCGATAAAGACAAGGACCAGTATCAGGAGGCCCTGCTTCATTTTCCATTGAATGACACCACGGTGGTTAAAAGGGTGGTCCGTATCAAACCCCGCGGTGAATTCCGCAAGAAATACTGTGCTGTGCCTCCAATAAAATTGAATTTCAAGCATACCAAAATCTATGTAAACAGCATTCAACAACTTGAAAAAATGAAGGTGGTTTCCGAATGCAAAAGCCAGTCTGACTATGAGGCATATGTGGTGAAGGAATACCTCACCTACAAAATATACCAACTTTTTTCCGACCTAAGTTTTAAGGTGAAATTGCTGCAATTAACCACAATTGATACCGGTAGTAAAAAAAGTAAGACCAACAGCAGTTTTGCTTTCCTGATCGAAGAAGCTGATGATTTGGCCAAGCGTTCTGATATGCAATATCTTAAGGTGGAAACCGCCTCCCATAAAAACATCGTTGAATCTAATATGGCTATAATTGCGGTATTCCAATACATGATCGGTAATACCGACTGGTCAATAGCCGGCGCACATAACTTCAAGTTAATGAAAGAAAAGGACCACCTGCAGGATAAAGCATTGGCTGTACCGTACGATTTTGATTATTCGGGTCTGGTAAACGCATCCTATGCGGTGCCATCTGAGAATCTTGGTATTGCCGATGTCCGTACTAGGTTATTTAGGTGCCCCTGTTATTCAAAGGAAACATTTGACCAAACACTGGGAATATTTATCAACAACAAGTCCAGGGTAATGGAAATAATTGCTGATTTCCCCCACTTGTCTCAGTCAGCCAAGAAGGACATAACTAACTTTATCGGGGAGTTTTACCAGCAGATTGAAAAGAAAGATGGGGTGAATTTCTTTCTAAAAAATTGCGGCCGGATGCTTTAACTGAGTAACAACAGTAATTTGTTAGATATTTCGTATTATGCATCCCGATTTTCAACGCTTTTAAATTCTACTACATGAAATATTTACTGTGCACTTGTTTAGCCATGGCATTAGTCACCACCAATAGCCTGGCCCAGGTGAGCGTCTCTTCAGACTACGATAAGGATGTTGATTTCACTCAATTCAAAACCTATAAATTCACTGAAGAAGCACTCAATTTACCGATTTCAGATTTAAGTAGAGGCCGACTGATCGAAGCCATCACTTCAGAGATGGCAACCAAGGGTTTCAGTCAGACTGATGACCCAGACATTTTGTTGGACATTACCATAACCGCGGAGCAAAAGGAACGAACAACCGCTACTACTAACTATTCTAGTATGAACCATTATGGTGCAGGATATAGGTACCGATGGGGACCCAGTTTCACCACTACCGATATTAATGTAACAGAATACGTAGAGGGCACAATATTCTTAGACTTCATCAGCTCAGAAACTAATCAATTGGTTTGGCAGGGTAGAGGTGTTGGGACCGTACAAGAAAATGCCAGTTCCCAAAAAAAGGACAAGCGGGCCTACAACGGCGTAGCCAAGATTCTTGGCAAATATCCTCCCAAGAAAAATTAGTCATTTTATTTTTTACAGATCCCTAAAATAGCTCATCTTGTTTAGAAATATAGCACTTTGTACATCAATGCGTTCCTATCAAACTGTAAGCCTTATAATATTTGCAGCGCTTTTTCTGTTTCATTCAGGACAGGCCCAGGAACGAGTAAAACCATCCAAAGGATATCTTTCGGGAGATACTATATTGTCTCCACTTTACGGAATTAAACTGGTTTTGCCAGATCATTGGAATGGATTTCTTACCAGAGGCACTGAAGTGTTTACCTTGAGCTCAGATACTACCGGGGAGACCAGCATAATGATATTCCCTTCAGAAGAGAGCCTCAAGAAAATCGAAACCCGGTGGAACGGACATATGGAGTTATCACCGGGAGTTGATATCATCCCTGTTGAACCGCCTAAAATTAAGGACGGAAAACTGCAAAGCGAATTCAATTTTTCAGGCAATGAGAACCGCATGGGTTACTCCATCGCCCAATGTGGTGACTTCGGATTTTGTTACACTGCATTTCTGATCATTAACAAAACCAGCGGCCCGTACTATGGCAATGTAATGGACAAGTTGTCTCAGTATATTTCTTTCTTTGAACCTACTATTTCAGATTTCTACGGTGACTATAATTGGAGTCAGGAATTGAAGGGGAAATATATGGTAACCTATGAAAGTGGAGGAGGCTCCACTAAGCAAAACCATCTATGGCTGTGCGAGGACGGAAGTTTCGAATCTAGAATTACCAGAAAAGGTGGACTAAAAGGGTCAACTGGAGAATACAAAGGGAAATTAAAGGGTACGTATACAGTTGATGGTATAGGAGCCACGGGTAAAATCCTGTTGAATTTTGAGAAACTGTCTCCTTTGGAGCTTTCATTAGAAATCCAAGACGAAGTAATTTATATGAACGGGCTGCGGTACTCAGTAGGGGGGCATAATCAGTGTAAATAAAAGATTATGCCGAAACTAACTTTGCAATTCCATGGTACTAGGGGGGGCGTTCCGGTATGCGACCTAAATTATCTAGAATTTGGGGGTAATACAACCTGTATTTCCATGTACAATCACGAGCGCGAAAGAATTGGTATCCTGGATGCCGGAACAGGTATCAGAGCCCTGGGAAAACATTTGTGCAAGAACTATCCGGATCAGCGTGACATTTTTATCACCTTTACCCACTTCCATTGGGACCATATTCAGGGATTCCCCTTCTTTGAACCGGCATATGATTCTGAGATGGAGATTCATATCCTCACCTTGGGTGTAAAACGAAAGTTTACCGGACTGCATGATATATTTGCCGCTCAGATGCAGGAAGTTTATTTCCCGGTGGCTCTGGACAATATGGGTTGTAAATTCAATTTTCTGGAATACAATGATATTACCGCACTTTTTCAGGGAGGGACCATAAGTTCAATACCTCAAAATCATCCGGGTGGATCTTTCGGATATCGATTAGAAACCGAAGATTTCAGATTGGTAATCTGCACGGACGTAGAGCATGGGGATGAAATTGATGAAGAATTTATTGAATTCTGTAAAGGTGCAGATTTATTGATCCATGATGCTCAGTTTACTTCTGAGGAATTACAGAATCGCCGAGGTTGGGGTCATAGTAGCTATGATCAAGCTTTGGAGATAGCAGAACGAGCAGAAGTAAGCCAGTTGATTATGACCCATCACGACCCCGATCATGATGACGCGTTTTTGCGGACTGCCGAAAAAAACTGCCAGGACAGGTTCAAGGACTGTGCCTTGGCCAGGGAGGGGATGAAGATTGAGATGTAACCCAAAATGGCAAAGAGACCACTTAGAAAACGTTTAAAATACACT
>QIEB01000088.1 GCA_003229495.1 Flammeovirgaceae bacterium | reverse complement strand
CGGAATAATGTCTAAAGATTCCTTCCTGAGTAGGTTTGTTGTAATAAGGGCAAACCGATAATATCGCCTGTATATTTGAAAAATCCGTAAATTTTATTTGTTGAAGAACGACCTTTGTATTATTACCTCCAATCCCAAACATCACCGGTAAATTTTGCAGGTTATTTTCACCTATGAATTGAAGGATCTTTTGTCTTTCTCCATCGGTAAGCACGGGAGATTCTCCGGTGGTTCCATTAACTACCCAGAAATCGACATCTCTGGTATGTACCAGCAGTCTGCGCAGGCTTTCCAAATCCAGTTCATTTCTTTGGTTAAAGGGTGTTATCAAGGCTACCCCCGTACCGTTAAAGTTATTTCCCATCACCACCCAATTTCCTGGTATAAAACAAAATTTGATCCATAGCTGCCTCTATTGAGAGCCGTCCATTGACATTTAGCATAAGGTCCAGTAGATCATCATTATTCCTTTTGTAAAAACCAATGCGGCAACTGGCTTTGCTCATAGCCAGTACATTTTCCAAGTACATATTTTCTTTTAAGTCCAGATAGAACAAATAATCAAAGGTGTGTCGAGCAAATTTAAGTGCCGACGAAGATTGCATTTTCCCCCATAAACCTACGTCATTACTGGTTATGTAGTCATAAAGGAAGTCATAATTTTCCCCACCTTTTTCCAGATAGCATAGCACTTCTACCTGCTTTCCGTCATTCTTAAACTGCTTTACCAGGTCCCTTATGGCTTGGTAATTTTCACGGGTTGATTGGGTAAACAGCACTCCAATAGTTTGGGCATCGACATAGCTGACCGTATTCCTTGAGCTCTGGTTTTCAGATTGCAGCCGCTCGGTTCGCTTTTGTAGTAAATTTTTATAGATTACTGCCATTGCTTTTTATCATTGAGATAAAATCCTGCTCTGAAATTATTGTTACTCCAAGACTTTCGGCCTTTTTTAGCTTGGCAGGACCCATCTTATCCCCCGCCAATAAATAATCCAGATTTCCACTTATCCCACTCAGTACTTTTCCACCATACTGTTTTATGGTATCTTTTATTTCTTCCCTTCCAAACGACTCAAAGACTCCGGATACCACGAATGATTTTCCTGACAAGTGCGCATTTACCAAATTTACAGCTTCTTGTTTTACTTCAAAAGCCAACCCTGCTTCTTTTAGCTGGCTTACCAGCTGTCGATTATCAGGATCCTGAAAAAATAGTTGAATACTATTGGCTATTCGGTCCCCTATTTCCGGCGCCTCTACCAACTCCTCAAGGGTAGCTGTAGCCAAGTTATCGATATTTTTAAAATAGGCAGCAAGTTTTTCCGCTACCGTTCTTCCAACATAACGGATTCCCAGCGCAAATAATACTCTTTCGAAGCTGGCGTTTTTAGAATTTTCCACTCCTTCCAGCAGATTCCGTGTTGAAAGATCCTTGAAACCATCCAGGTTGAAAATATCCTCATAGGTCAACCGGAATAGATCAGCGGGCGTTTTTAGCAAACCTTCATTGAATAGTAGTTCTATAGTCCGGCCCCCCAGGCTATCGATATCCATAGTACTGCGCTGTATAAAATGTTGGATGCGGCCTTTGATCTGAGGTGGACATTCTTTAAGGTTAGGACAATAGTGTATCGCTTCCCCCTCTTGGCGTTGCAAAGCCGTTCCACACTCTGGGCATTCAGTGATAAATGATACCGGTTTGCTGTCAGCCTCCCGTTTTTGCAGGTCTATTGCAGTTATTTTAGGAATTATTTCCCCTCCTTTTTCAATGAAAACCGTATCTCCGATTCTTAGTCCCAGCCGTTCAATCTCATTGGCATTGTGCAGTGAGGCTCGTTTTACGGTAGTGCCAGCCAGCAGCACCGGCTCCAGGTTAGCCACTGGAGTAATAGCGCCAGTCCGGCCCACATGATAGGAGATGTTTCTAAGCACCGTCTGCTGATTCTCAGATTTATATTTGTAGGCTATGGCCCAGCGGGGACTTTTAGCGGTAAAACCCAACTTTTGCTGGTCAGTAAAACTGTCCACTTTAATCACAATGCCGTCTGTTACCAGGGGCAGGTCTAAGCGTAGCATTTCCCAGCGATCAATATAATCCATAACCTCCTCAATATTAGAACACATTCCATAGGTTTTGGACACGTTAAACCCCCATTTTTCCAGGGCGGAAATGGACTGGCTGTGAGTGGTATAGCTCTGATTTTCCTCCATTAATGAGTATACATAACAATCCAATTTACGTTGTGCAACTACCTGTGAGTCCTGCATTTTTAGCGTACCTGAAGCAGTGTTCCGGGGATTTGCCAAGGGAGATTCACCGGCAGCTTCTCGATCTATATTCAACTGGCGAAAGACCTGATTAGGCATAAAGACCTCACCACGCACTTCGAATAACTCCGGCAAATCAGGTTGGTGGATCTTGAGTGGTAAAGTCTTAATAGTCCTGGCATTGGCTGTGATGTCATCTCCTCTCCATCCATCACCTCTGGTTACAGCCTGAATTAGGATGCCGTTTTGAAAGGTGATACTCAGTGCCACTCCGTCAAATTTCAACTCACAAAAATACCGGTAGTTCTGATGGCCCAGTAATTTCTTCACTCTTCCATCAAATTCTTTCAATTCGTCGATTGAGTAGGTGTTTCCCAGGGAAAGCATTGGATACTTATGGGTGACTGTAGCAAAATTTTTGGTAACCGTACCACCCACTCTTTGGGTAGGTGAATAATCGAGCTTGAATTGAGGGTAGTCTTTTTCAAGTTGAGTTAATTCCTCCAGGAGCATATCGAACTGATGGTCGCTGATCTCAGAGATATCCTGTTGGTAGTACAGATCATTATAATGATTGATTTGATCTATCAAAATTTCTATTCGATTGCTAGCTTCCCGTTCGCTCATCATATTCATTAATCGAGGATATTATCTGAGGGACACTTTATTTTATGAATCCTTCTTATCCTTGTTCAGCTGAATAAAATTATTATCTGGATTGATATCTGCCAGTTGCTTTGCCGGATCTATTTCAAGAGAGACAATTTGATCTACTGCTATTGGAAGTTCCAGGTCATAGTCAGGATTGGTCCAGGGCCAGGCTTCCACTACTTTCATATTATCCTCCAAAGGTTTATCACCACGCATTATACGCAATGGGATATTTATAAGTTCCCAAGTCCCATTTTTATAACTTACTTTCAAATCAATAGGCATGATCATACCTCCAAGTCTTTCTAAAGTGATAAGTGTAGTATCATTATTTCCAACGACGGATTTAATGCTGTAATCGATGGTTTTGGTGGAATTGATCCAATATTCAAAATACCAATCCAGCTCAAGGCCAGATTGTTTCTCCATGACACGTTTGAAATCATTCGATTCCGGGTGTTTGAACTTCCATTCATTGAAGTACCGTAACATACCCGATCGGAAGTGTTCCTCACCGATGATGTAGTTTAACTGCCGTAAAAATACTGATCCTTTGCTGTATGCTGCAGCACCATAGGCCTGATTGAAATTAAAGTGGTCAGCATGGGTAGAAAGGGGCTCTTCTTTTCCGCTTTTTGCCAAATTGAAATAAGCATTAAAATGACTGATCTGAGGGTGGGGAAGGGTTTTTTCCTGGAACAAATAATCCATAACCTCAGCGGTGACAAAAGTGGTAAAGCCTTCATCCATCCATGCAAAAAGGCTTTCATTGGTTCCAAGTACCCCTTGATACCAGGAATGTATCATCTCATGGACCGTTACTCCAACCAGGCTGTGTAGTGATCGTTTTCCGGTAATTAGGGTAGCCATGGGGTACTCCATGCCCCCGTCTCCTCCTTGTACTACACTATACTTCTGATAGGGATATTTTCCAAAATGTTTATTCATATAGGTGAGGGCCTTGGTAGTGTATTCCGGAAGTACTTCCCAATGAGTGGTCGCACTGTCTGGTATAAAGAAGAAGTGTAGGGTAGGACCTTCCGGGACTTGAGCTGTCACATGTTTATACTCCGTGTCCGCTGCCCACATGAAATCATGAACATTAGGGGCTTTAAAATGCCAGACTAATTTACCCCCTTTGCTCTTCGGTTTCTTGTCAAAGTAACCATGACCTACTTCCGTAGGATTTTGTAAATAGCCTGTAGCCGCCACCGTGTAGTGCTTATCAATGTGTAGTTTTACTTCGAAATCTCCCCAGACCCCATGAAATTCCCGAGCTACATATGGATTAGCATGCCAACCACGGTAATCGTACTCTGATATTTTTGGATACCATTGAGACATGGAATAGGCGACTCCTTCGGAATTGTCACGTCCACTGCGTCTAATTTGTTTGGGTACTTGTCCCTGGAATTGCATATCGAAACGCACAGTAGTGTTTGGAAGTATAGGTTTGGCAAGCTCCACCTCGAGAATGGTGCCTACTATTTTAAAGTTCAACGGTGTTCCATCCTGTTTGAGGGAACTGACTTTTAGATACCCGATCTCATTGGGTCCCAGCTTATAGATCCGATCCATTATCCTGCCATCGGGATCAACAATGGTACGGGATCGTACATCCATCATACTACCTGGCTGAAATGCATTAAAATATAGATGGTAAAATACACGCAGTAGGGTGTCGGGAGAATTATTGGTGTAATCCAACAATTGATTCCCTTTGAATTGATGCGCTTTCACATCCATATCAACCTCCATAAAGTAGTTGACACGCTGTTGCCAGTAACCTTCCTGGGCATATAGCTTTAACCCAATGGTGGAAATAGTCAATAGTAAAAATAGTAACAAGTATTTCATATTGATAATGCCATTTTTCGGACCCATATTATCAAATTTAGTCAGATTAGACAATCAATTAGTTAAAAACGGCAGAATTCCACAGCTAGGGACAAGGAATAGGGTGTTAAGGACGAGGAATCGGCCTTCAGTCCATCACTCATTCAGTCCTTCAGTCCATCACTCATTGAGTCCTTCAGTCCATCACTCATTGAGTCCTTCAGTCCATCAATCATTGAGGAGTAAGAGCTATAATTGACTGATATTTCCTTATTTTTGACTGATATTTCAAAACTACTCGGTGAAAAAGTACTTTATTATTGATTTCGACAGCACCTTCACTAAAGTGGAGGCTTTAGATCTGTTGGGTGAGATTTCCTTATCGGATTCGCGACAGCGTACAGAACGCCTACAAAAAATCAAAGAAATTACCGATCATGGAATGGATGGTGGAATGTCATTCCGAGATTCCCTTACTAAACGACTGAAGCTTTTGGAAGCAAGAAAGGAGCATCTGGTAGAGTTGGTGGCTCTGTTAAAAGCGAGAATTTCTAAGTCCTTTCACAGGAATGAGGAATTTTTCAGGGAACATGCTGATAATATTTATATACTATCAAACGGGTTTAAGGAGTTTGTGGTGCCCATAGTTACGCAGTATGGGGTTAAGGCTGATCATGTGTATGCAAACTCCTTTAAATTCGATCATCAGGGTAGGATCGTGGGGTTCGATGAAGACAATATTTTGTCCAGGAACAATGGCAAGGCCAGGCAGATCGAGCGGCTAAAATTAAAGGGAGAAGTTTCAGTAATTGGAGATGGATACACTGATTATGAGATCAAAGAAGCCGGACTTGCCCATAAGTTCTATGCTTTTACAGAAAACGTGACCAGGGAAAAAGTATTGAAAAAGGCCGATCACGTGGCCCCTAGCTTGGATGAGGTACTTTATATAAACAAAATGAATAAGGCAATTTCATATCCGAAGAATAGAATAAAGGTGCTTTTACTGGAGAATATCCACCCGATGGCTGAAAGATCTTTGAAGGAAGAGGGGTACCAGGTAGAGGTACATTCGGATGGTATGGATGAGGATGAGTTAGCGGAACAGGTTAAGACGGTATCTATCCTTGGAATCAGGTCAAAAACACAAATCACAGAGAAAGTTATAGCCAATGCCCGCCGCCTGCTAGCTGTGGGAGCATTTTGTATTGGTACCAACCAGATCGATCTTCAGGCTTGTCTTCGCAAGGGAGTAGCGGTGTTCAATGCACCATTCAGTAATACCAGGTCAGTAGTGGAATTGGCGATCGCTGAGATTATTATGTTGCTGAGGAAAATACCAGAGCGAACTAAAGAGATGCATGCAGGGACCTGGCATAAGTCTGCCAAAGCCAGCTTTGAGATTCGAGGCAAAAAACTGGGCATAGTCGGATATGGGAATATTGGTTCACAGTTGTCTGTGTTGGCTGAGAACTTGGGGATGGAGGTTTATTATTATGACCTGGTAGAAAAGCTAGCTCTTGGAAATGTACGGCGATGCCAAAGCATGGATGAGCTCCTGGCTATTGCAGACGTGGTGTCATTGCATGTAGATGGCCGCAAAAGCAATACTAATTTTTTCGGCAGGGACCTGTTCATGAAAATGAAAGAAGGCTCAGCATTCATCAATTTAAGCCGGGGGCTGGTAGTAGATCTGGAGGCACTAAAGGAAAACTTGGAATCCGGTCATTTAGTAGGGGCTGCCATAGATGTGTTCCCCCAGGAACCTCAGAACAACCAGGAGCAGTTCGTTTCACTACTGCGAGGACTTCCAAACACCCTGCTAACTCCTCATATTGGGGGAAGTACTCAGGAAGCCCAGGAGAACATAGGAGATTTTGTGCCTAATCAAATCATACAATACATCAATACCGGAAGCACTTCGAACAGTGTAAATTTTCCGCAGGTGCTACTTCCAACTTTACAAAATGCCCATAGGTTGATGCACATACATCACAATGTTCCCGGCATTCTTGCCAAAATGAATCAGGATTTTGCTAAACATCAGATCAATATTGTAGGTCAGTATCTAAAAACAAACGAAACCATTGGCTACGTGATCACCGACATCGACAAGAAATATCACCAGCGAATGATTGATGACCTGAAAAGTATCGAAGATACCATTAGATTCAGGGTGTTGTATTAGGGATTACCAGGGACGAGGGACGAAGGACGAGGGAGATAGGGTTTTAGGGTGCCCTCGTCCCTCGTCCTTCGTCCCTCGTCCCATACCCCCCGGAGTTTCATTATTAAATGGAAAACACTAAATTATCCATACATTAACCAATCCGCATTATGAGTAGTAATTCGTATAGTTTCTTCGATTCTTCGACGATGTTAACAGCTACGTTGATAATGCTGCCAGGTTTACCAAACACCCGCCCGGGCTTGTTCAGCAAATCAAGCAGTGTAACAGCGTCCTACATGTGTGTTTTCCACTGCGCTTACAAAAAGGCAAATTTAAGGTGATTGAAGCCTATCGGGTCCAGCATAGTCACCACAAGGCACCGGTAAAGGGTGGCATACGTTACAGTTCAACGGTTGGCGAAGACGAAATAAAGGCATTGGCTGCCCTGATGTCTTATAAATGTGCCTTGGTCAATGTACCGTTTGGCGGGGCTAAGGGTGGGGTAAAAATAAATCCGAACAAGTTTAGTATTGACCAATTGGAAAGAATTACCAGAAGATTTACTTCAGAATTAATAAAGAATAACTCTATCGGACCGGCAGTTGATGTACCGGCGCCGGATTATGGCACCGGGCCCAGAGAGATGGCCTGGATTGCGGACACCTATATGACCTTTAATTCGGAACAGGTAAATGCCATGGGCTGTGTAACAGGAAAACCTCTGAGCCAACATGGAATAAGGGGAAGGACCGAGGCCACAGGAAGGGGCGTTTATTTTGGGATCAGGGAGGCTGTGGATGGATATGAAGACATGCAAAAGCTGGGACTTTACCCAGGTATAGGAGATAAGCGAGTGATCATTCAGGGTTTGGGCAACGTAGGGTACTATGCAGGTCTAAATTTGCAGCAAAATGGAGCCACTATTATTGGTATTGCTGAGTTCGAGGGGGGAATATACAAGGAAGATGGTCTTGATGTTGAAGCTGTACATAAGCACCGTATGGATACCGGTAGCATTGTGAATTTCGAAGGTGCTAAAAATATTAAAAACGGACAGGACCTTCTGGAATATGAATGTGAAATCCTGGTACCTGCAGCGCTGGAAAACCAGATCACTAAAAAAAATGCCGGAAAGATAAAAGCAAAAATTATAGCGGAGGCGGCAAATGGCCCTATTACTGCTGATGGCGAAAAGATTTTGCTCAAGCGGGGGGTGTTCATCATTCCGGACCTGTATTTAAATGCCGGGGGTGTAACTGTATCGTACTTCGAATGGTTAAAGAATATCAGCAGGGTGTCCTTTGGCAAGATAAACAAAAGGTATAATGAGTTGAATAACGAAATGATGGTTAGCGCCATTGAAGATGCCAGTGATACCAACTTGACTTTTAAGCAGCGCACGCAACTGATCAAAGGAGCTGGTGAATTCGAGTTAGTTGATTCCGGACTTGAGGGAGTAATGGTAACCGCTTACCATGAGATAAACGAAATAAGAAAAGCAAAGGAAGTAGAGAACCTGCGTACAGCAGCTTTCATCAATTCATTGGATAAAATTGCCCTCAGCTATATGGAATTAGGAGTGTTCCCATAAACCGTATTAAAAATGAAACCCCGAAGTATACTTCAGGGTTTCATGTAACCAACTTGAGCCCGGAGGTTTATTAAACCTCTTTACGACAAGATTTGAGCTATTTGCAAATCGCAACCATCCACTGTTAACCTGCAATGCGCGAACATCACGAGGTCACGCCTACGGCGTGATGAGGCCCGGTTTTGAAAACAAACTCACCCGGTTTATATTAACTGTTAGGTTTAAAAAACGTGTCCTAACTCAAGTGGGTAATGTTTTTGTTAGTCAAATTTACTATATAATTTTGGTAATAAAAACCACAATTTCCCTAAAAAACGATACCCCTGTAAGAGAATTGCCAAAACAATTTGCCTCACACAATTATCAAAGGTTCAAGTGCTATGCGCTATACCTATGCTCCATGCTCCAATTGTCAAACCAATCTTCATTTCTTCAGGGTGAAACCTCAAAAAACTAAATATTTTTCGCGTTTATAGTACACGTCTGCCTGTTTGGTGAATTTCTAATTTTAGTTTAGTGTGGCTACCATTAAGTTGTAACCTGGTTTAAACCATATCATGGTAGTGTTGTCAAAGGAGTTGAAAGCAACCGAAAGTTATTTGAAAGACCAGGAGTTAATTGAAAAACTTACCAGGGAGGATACCCGAAATTTTGCTTTCAATCAGCTGGTAAGAAAATATCAGGAGCGCATTTATTGGCACGTTCGAAAAATGGTGCTGGACCACGACGATACCGATGATGTAGTTCAGGAGGTGTTTATTAAGGTATGGAAAAATTTACACCGTTTTCGACAGGACTCAAAGTTGTTCACCTGGATCTACCGTATCGCAACCAATGAATGCCTGAACTTTCTTAAAAAGAAAAAACGAGTTTCCTTGTTGTCTTTAACCGATTACCAGGACATACTGGTAAGCAAATTGGATATGTCTGTTCAAATGGATGGAGATGCGATTGAAATTAAACTGCAGAAAGCCCTTTTGACCCTTCCACACAAGCAAAGATTGGTATTTAACATGAAATATTTCGATGATATGAAATATGATGAGATCGCTGAAATTACCGGCACCAGTGTAGGGGGACTTAAAGCCAGTTATCACCACGCGGTAAAAAAGATTGAAAAAATTATTAACCGGGATTAAACCTTTACTGAGTATTAATGTCAAAGCCTGTGAAGGTGTTTAAAAAATGAAAAAGTATCGACTAGAAGATATAAAAAAGCGTCAGGTATTTACTGGGCCTCCTGAGAGGTACTTTGACAAGTTACCCGGGATTATTCAGGCCAAGACGGCAAATAAACCCGTCAGGAGGGCGCAGTGGTATTGGGTGGGAATTTTGAAGCTGGTACCGGTTGCCGCGGTAATGGTGCTGATTGCACTATATAGTGGTCTCCTGAACAATAAGGAATCGGTTCCAGGTTTTGATGAGCTGCTTTCAGAAGTGACTTCTGATGAAATAATCCAATATCTTGAAGGTTTGGACCTGACCAATGAGGAAATATTACAAGAAGTTGACCTTCGGGCGCTTTCGTTAGAGCTTGAGGATCTGCATGATCCACTGTTCGATAATCTGAATATTGAAGACGAAACCCTGATGCAATTGTACGATGAGTTCGATATACAGGACAGTTTATTATAGTGATAATTTTAATGGGCATGAAAAAAATTGTAACCATATTGATATTCACCTTGTTAGGGACGGGCGTTTTTGCTCAAAACCCCAAGGCAAAGGAAAAAATTGAAAGCGCCAGAATTGGTTTCATTACCGAACGGTTGGGTTTGACTCCGGCCCAGGCAGAACGTTTCTGGCCCCTTTACCGTGAATACCGAATGCGAAATCACGATGCGGCTAAAGGATTCCGGCAGTTCAGGACCAGTATTGACCCTAAGGTGGCTTCTGATGAAGAAAGCAGGCGAATGGTTGAGCTAGAGTTAGAACTAAAACAAAACCGTTTAAACCTGGAAAAAGAATATTCAAAGAAAATGCTGGACGTAATCTCCACTCAACAAGTGGCCTCATTACGAAAAGCAGAGCGAGATTTTAGAGGTATTTTACTACGACGGCTACAACAAGCCAGGCAACACAAGGTGCGTCAGCAAAGATTACAAGACAGGGAACATTTCCGTGACCGGGCACGGGACAGATATCGCGATTAAACTGTTTTTATCTCTGCTCTTATGTTCAAATCAGGCTGGATAAACTCCACATTAACCACATTTGTTATGGTAGTAACTTTGAGCGCCCAGTTGAGCGCTCAAAGTTCTTTTTTAGATTCTGTGGACTCAAGCATAACGGAGTTACCCGAGGAGGATCTGGAAACGTTGCAGCTTTTTCAATTAATTGACAGCTTACTGGCACTAGAGTCCATTCAGCGCTCACAATTCTCATTACACCTGGGTTACATTAGTGAAG
>QIEB01000562.1 GCA_003229495.1 Flammeovirgaceae bacterium | reverse complement strand
CAAAAGCAAAGAAGCTACTTTAAGCCCTGTTTCCCGGTCAGTAGCGGTTTGAATCATGTCCCGAAAATACAATATTATTTTTTAAAAAAACTGCAGCCAGGTTTGCCGAAATACTTTTATTGTATTCATTTGTAGTAAGATTGCAAGAAATTTTTTATGAAGCTGTTTGTTAATAGCATTCCTGTCCGCATACAAAAACTAAGTAAATCAGTAAATATCTCTAATTACGATGTAATTGTAAACGGAGGTAATAAGAATATTTATGTGGGGATGTTGCTGGGCGATGTTCTGATCAATGATGCATCTATTGCACAAATCGATCGGATGTTCAAACTGATGAGGAGGAAAAGACTGCAAAAGTTAAGGTCTATCACCATTACGGTGGATGACAGAGAGTCAGCACGACATTTTGTAAAAAATAGATTCAGGATAATCAAGGCCAGTGGTGGGGTGGTTAGTAAGGAGGATATGATTCTGATGATCTATCGATTTAATAAGTGGGACCTTCCTAAAGGGAAACTGGAAAAAGACGAAACATCAGAGGAAGGAGCAAAAAGAGAGGTTGAAGAAGAATGTAACATAAAAGTGAGTATGCAGGGTAAAATTTGTTCTACCTGGCATTCATACTCATTGAATGGCAAAAACATTCTAAAGAAAACCGCATGGTATGCTATGTCCTGCGATGATGATCGCGAAATGAAACCGCAAATCGCTGAAGACATTCAAGAGGTGAAGTGGAAAAATCAAAAAGCATTGAAAGAGGCCCTCTTCAATACTTATCCATCAATAAAATATGTGATCAAGCGCTATCAGTCCAACAATAAAGCAACTACTAAATCTGATAAGGAAGAAAATCCGTAATATCGCCACCGTATTTATGCACCTCTCGGATTATCGAGCTACTAATTGAAGCATAGTTGGGCGATGTAATCAGGAATACAGTTTCAAGTTCTTGATTAAGATACCGATTCAATTGGGAAATGCTGTTTTCGTATTCAAAGTCGGTGGTATTCCTCAAACCACGAAGCAAGTATTTTGCGCCATAACTTTTGGCCAGGGTAGCGGTTAATTGGTCATAGTCTATTACCTCCACCGGGTCCTTTTTATTAAATGCAGATCTTATATGATCTTTCATTTGGTAAATATCAAAGTATCGTTCTTTTTGACTATTGTACCCAATGGCCACGATGATTTTATCAAAGATATTCAAACCCCGGCATACGATATCATGATGCCCTCTGGTATAAGGATCGAAAGAACCAGGGAATATGGCAATTTTATCCATAGGCTACTCGCAATAAAAAAGCCCCATTAGATCGAAATATTGATGCTCATCGATTTCGTCGAATTCAAAACTGAAATTGAGCACAGAAGGACGTTTACCAAATGAGATGTTCCTTATATATTTGTACAAAATTTTAAAATACTCTGATTGGTTATTGATATTGCCCCATATCTGAACTTTGTTAAAGTTGGGGTCGAGCTCTAATTGATCCATGGCGACCAGTACATAATTCAATAATTCAGACGCATTCTGATGGGCGAATTGGTTGCAATACAGCAATTTAGCACTTTCGTGAACTAATACCTCTGTTGAATCAATATTAAGAAATAGAGACATTGATTTCAGTTGACTGGTATCGCTCTGACGGGGTACGCCCTCAATTAACGCACTGCAATAATGCAATAAATGAATGTTAAGATTTGGGTATAACTCTTTGAACCAACCAACAATCTTTTTATTTGCCGCAAAGACATTAACAAACTTACCGGTATTGTGTTTGTAGTAGTGATACTCTTCGTCGGGGTGAATTTTACAGTTTAATTTCAGGTAGTCTGACAGTGATTCTTTATCAAATAATTGGCTGGGAACTAGTACGGACTTTGGATTTAAGAACGCCAGCTTGATGGAACTCCAAAATCCGGCGTTCAGCAGATGGTGGCTTTCGAACAGGACTTTTAAGGTGTCTACAATTTCATCGGGTTGGTCATTGCTGCCAATAAGATAATCTTCCAGCAGCAAGCAATAGTTTGATTTGGCGTCAATGACACAAAATTTAAAATGCTGTTTTCCCAGTAAAAAGTAAAGATTATATTGACTCAGGTGGTCGACATTAAACTTATGGCTTTTTACTTTTCTAACTAAATGATAGTCTACCACACTGGTTTATCCCAATTATTCCCAATTTCCAGCTGTTGTCACATCCGTACGGCTACCGAAGCGCAGGGGTTTCCGATTTTTGATTTCATTGTCTTCATGACGGGTTGGATCCATAGGATCAGGGTCCACCACCTCAATCACATCAACCATAACTCCGCTTTTATTTATCTTATCCGCCCATAAAAGGAATTTTTTGTCAGAATCAGGAACAAAAGGCAGCCTTTTTATATCAAAATCTGATGAGAATAAAGAGTCAATTACCGGTACTGAACCAAGAGTATCTATTTGTAATACTACGCTGTCAGCCCCATAATCCAGGGTAATGATAGTTTCCTTTCTTTCAGTAATATATATCCTGCCGGTATCTACAAAATTTACTAGTTTATCCCAATCACTGGTGAATACCCCGTTGGATACCTGGTACGATATTTCTGCATCTCGAATTTGCATTAATTTATCAATCACTTTTAACTCAATTGAGTTGATCAATTTTTCCTGTTCAATATCATGCGAAATCCCGCTAATCAAGAAATAAGCCAGTCCGATGCTGACCAGATAGAATACAACCGTTAGTATCTTGGTGATGTTCATTTTATACGAATTTAGTTATTCCAACATTGATCAACTAAATTATGACCAATTAGAACGCTATTTTATGTAATTATTTCCAATTTTGGAAATACCCGTTCAAATATAAAAGCTGTTGGGGGTGACTTATTTTTTGAAATACCGAATGTAACTGGGGTCCTTGTTCATCTTCTATATCGTTTTGTTGAAAGTATCTGACTTCATCAATAATTTGATTGTCAGGGCCAAGTTCAGGATCATACCCTATTTTTAGACGCCCTCCGGTTTGTTGAACTTTAAAAAAAAGCTCTAAAGCGTGCAAAGGATCGGCATGGAATTCATTAACAAACAATAATTCCTCTACTTTAATTAGCAGACCGGTTTCTTCAAGGAATTCCCTTTCCAGACATTCATGGGCTGACTTTCCAAACAGCATACCTCCACCTGGTGGAGCCCATAAATGACCAGCGGCGGTTAGTCCCCTATGCCTCACCATCAATACTCCCTGCTCATTGACAAGAATTCCGCATGCCCTTAATCTTAGTGTCCTTCCGAAGTTTTTAACTAATTGTTCTTCCATTAGTAGGTCTATTCGTAAACTTAGCACTGTTTTAACCCGGATTATGCACTAGAAATCTATTACGAGCCTTAACTGACTACAATCTAGGCATTTGCTCGATTTTTCCTACTCACCATAGCGGTGCTATGTTTCCGTTGCAAAGATCAGCGCGAGTGCCTATCTCACAGCCATTTAAGTCTCTCACTACGAAGTCTAATGCATAATCCGGGTTTAACTGCCATGCTAACAACATCTGACATACTAACAAAGGAGAGAATACTAAATTGAAAGCACCCAATACTGCCAGGGCAGCAGAAATATTAGCTAGTAAGTTCACATTTGATCCAACCAAGGACCAATATCGGTTCTTTAGCCTTACCGAACAATTCGTCCAGTCGGATGATCCAAGAATTACCCTGGTGTTAAAAGGTTATGCCGGTACTGGTAAAACCTCGTTAGTAGGCGCTCTGGTAAAAACGCTCCCTTCCTTCGGATTTAAGGTAATATTATTAGCACCTACCGGTAGAGCGGCTAAAGTACTGGCAAGATATGCCCGAAAATCTGCCTTTACAATTCATAAGATTATTTACAGGATAAAAGATAAGGAGACTATTAGAGGTGGGTTTTTTCAGTTGAAGAAGAACTATTCAAATAACACTATTTTCATTGTGGATGAAGCATCAATGATTTCCGAGGGGTATCTGGAAGCTGGAGTATTATCCGATCTGGTTAATTATGTCTTCCAAAATAACGGAAATAAACTAATGCTTATTGGTGATGATGCTCAGTTGCCCCCTGTGGGTCAATCTAACAGCCTTGCACTGTCAGAATCCCATCTACAGCAAAAGTATGGATTATCTGTTCTGTCAGTGGAACTTAACGAAGTGATGCGACAGTCATTTGACTCTGGAATTTTAAAAAATGCCAACTCCCTTCGGCACCAAATGAAAAATTCTATTCCCAAGATAAAATTCACCTTGAAACCAGCAGATATTTTTAAGATGGATGGCGACCGTCTTGAAGAGGGACTTAGATACGCTTATGATAAGTACGGATTGGGAGAGACCATAGTAATTTGCCGTTCCAACAGAAATGCGGTGGATTATAACAGGTACATTCGACATGCGCTCTTTTTCTACGAACAGGAGTTGGAAGCCGGTGATCAAATAATGATAGTCCGTAATAATTATTTCTATAAACCGGAACACTCACCCATGGGGTTTTTGGCCAATGGAGAGTTTGCCGAAGTAATGAAGATCTTAAGTTTAGAAGAAAAGTATGGGTTCCGTTTTGCAGATATTGAAATCCGATTGCTGGATGACCCTGCCAGTCAAGCACTGGTAGTGAAAGTTATACTGGATACATTGCACTCAACCCATCCGTCATTATCAGAAGAACAGTTTCGGTCGCTTTTTGATCAGGTAAAAATGGACTACCATGGCAACGTGAACAGCAGGGAAGTAAAAAATGCTCTAAAAAATGACCCTTACCTCCAATCATTGCAGATTAAATTTGCCTATGCTTTAACTTGCCATAAATCCCAAGGAGGGCAGTGGAAGGCCATTTTTTTAGATAAAGGTTATGTGCCACCAGAACAACTTAATCTTGATTATTTGCGTTGGTTATATACAGGAGTGACCAGAGCAACAGATGAACTGTTCCTGGTTAACTTTGGCCCTGAATTTTTTAACAGTTAGGCAAGATTATTGTAGGAATGACCTGAATATGATACATTTGTTAAGAAATTAGTAAAAAACAAAGTTATGACTAGAAAATTTTTTGCGTTGTCCCTGTTGCTGGCCGGTTTTGTATTGATTGGCCAGGCCCAGTCACAGAATGAAGAAACTACGGAAGGACCAGAGATTACCTTTGCCGAAAGCTCTAAGAATTTTGGAGATATAACCCAAGGTGATGTAGTAGAGCATACTTTTAAGTTTGAAAATACCGGCAACCAGCCTTTGATTCTGTCCAACGTGCTAGTTACCTGTGGGTGCACTGCCACTAGTTGGCCCAGAGACCCGGTGGAGCCTAATAAATCTGCTGAAATTGAGGTTCGGTTTGATAGCAAGGGTAAAAACGGGGCCCAGAACAAAATCATTACGGTGGTTTCAAATGCGATAAATCCCCGGGAAAAGGTAAGTATCAAGGCAAATGTGCTTCCTAAAAAGAAAGACGAGACCTGATCCTCGTTAGAATTTAATCCGAGTTAAAACGCTTACAAAAGGCCCTGTTATGGGGCCTTTTATATTACCAGGGAAAAATTCCAATATTACATAGATTTTGAAATTGCAATTGTCAGAAAGACCCAGCCAGCTATAAAAAGCACACCTCCCAAAGGTGTAATCGCTCCCCATTTGGTGTTGGCGGTTAGACATAGCATGTATAGGGATCCTGAAAATAAGATGATCCCTGCAATATGAGACCAGGCTGCATAATGCATAAACCTGTGAGGGATTTTGAACATTAGCCCCCCGATCAGTAGCAGAGCTAAACTGTGGTAGAATTGATAGGTGACTCCTAAATTGAAAGTGTCGGTTCGTTGGTTGGCCTCAAGCAATTCTTTTAAGGCATGCGAGCCAAATGCTCCAATAATAACCGACAGACCGGCAAATCCGGCTCCAGTTAATAATATCAGTTTTTGCATAGTTTATTAATTAGTATCATCACCTACAAAGTTAAATACCGCTCGGTGCCCTGCGCCTAGCTCCTTGCCCCTTGCCCTATGCCCCTTGCCCTATGCCCCATGCCCCATGCCCCTTGCCCTATGCCCCATGCTCCTTGCCCCTAGTTTCTGGCACCGAAAATGCTACTTCCGATGCGGATTAAGGTACTCCCTTCATCAATTGCGATCTCAAAGTCATTGCTCATCCCCATGGAAAGTTCCTTGAAGTCAAAATTTGGAGGCATATGCAAAGATTTTATCTTGTCAAAGAGCTGCTTGAGTTTTCTGAATTCTCCCCGAATCAGTTCCCTGTCCTCAGTTAATGTTGCCATTCCCATCAAACCGGTAATCTTCAATTGGTTAAACTTGTCGAAGTTACCAGCGGTAATCATTTCAACTAAGCTTTCTTGTACAAACCCAAATTTACTTTCTTCCTCAGCGATGTGAACCTGCAATAGACAGGGTATTAGTCTTTCATACCTGGTAGCCTGCTTATTTATTTCGGTCGCTAATTTAAGGGAATCTACTGCATGGATCATGCTAACAAATGAGGCGATCATTTTAACTTTGTTGGTTTGTAAGTGTCCGATCATGTGCCATTCAATGTCTTTTGGTAATGACCGGTATTTTTCTGTTAGTTCCTGAACACGATTCTCTCCGAATCGACTGAAGCCAGTGTGGTAGGCCTCCATAATTACTGAAGCAGGCTTGGTTTTACTCACAGCAACCAGTTGACATCCAGTTCCCTTAAGGCGTTTTTCGAATGAGTTTAGATTGGAAGCGATGGACATATCAGTCTTCTAAAATATTAGTTATAAAAGACGATTTGGTTAGTAACCATATCAAAAAAAAGATAACCCCCCAGGTAAGATATACAGAATAAAAATCAGTGGTATTGCTAAAGCGTGATTCTTTGATCTCAACTTTTTCGTATTCATCAATTTCTTGAAACACTTCTTGTAAAGCCTGCTCATTTGACACCCGGTAGAATTTTCCATCTCCAATTTCCGCTATTTCCCTTAGAGTGGTCTCATCAAGAGAGCTTTGGACATAGTTTGTTCGACCGAATAAATCTTTCCCCCAGGGAACTTGGCCTTCCTTCCCAATGCCAATAGTATACATCTTTATTTCAAATGCACTAGCCAATTCAGCTGCGGTAATAGGATCTATATTCCCAGCGGTATTATCGCCATCACTTATCAGGATCAATACTTTAGATTTGGAGTCAGATTCTCTCATGCGGTTGGTAGCTACCGCCAGTGCGCTTCCAATGGCGGTTCCC
>QIEB01000401.1 GCA_003229495.1 Flammeovirgaceae bacterium | reverse complement strand
GATAACCTGAGGAATAAAGCCAATATGGCCAGTATGAATCCCCCGTCCTTCTATGAAATGGTAAGCCTGGGCATGCATTTTCAATACATGCAAAACAGCCTTCAATTGAATCAAGGAATAACCAGCTCTGGGTATCCACATTTTAGCGATATAGCCAGAATAGCAGGGATGTCCTCAACGGACTGGAGCTGGGCGGGCTTAATTGCTGACCTGGACAATGATGGATGGAAAGATGTTTTTATAACCAACGGTACCCGAAAAGACATCAATAACAAAGATTATTTTGCACCCATTGACAAAGCCAGCCGAAAGCAAAAGCAAGACTTTGATTTATTGGAAATAAGCAAGAATATTCCCCATGAGGAGATCGATAACTTTGCCTTTCGGAACAACGGTGATCTTTCATTTGCCAACGTTACAGAGACCTGGGGACTTAGTTTTAAGGGTTTCTCCAACGGTGCAGCCTATGCGGACTTGGACAATGATGGGGACCTGGAAATGATCATTAACAATATTGATCATTATTCAATTGTTTTTGAGAACCTTACCAGTGATAAACAACTAGGTAATTACCTTCGTGTAAAATTGATTGGCCAGGAAAAAAACCCGCAGGGGTTGGGGACAAAAATATTGCTGCAAACAAGTGAAGGGGTTCAGTATCATCATCATACACTAACCCGTGGTTTTCAATCTTCAGTAGAGCCAATTATTCATTTTGGAGTGGGAAATATTGGGTCCGTTGACGAAATTCAGGTAACATGGCCTGATGGAAAACAGCAAGCCCTAAGAAACCTTAATGTTAATCAGGTTTTGGACATAGATTATCAAAATGCATCAAAGCCAGATCAGCCACAAAAAAGCCCGGGTACCAGAGTATTCAATGAAGTTACCTCCGAATTAAATATTGACTACAGTCATCAGGAGAATATCTTCAACGATTTCCAATATGAAGTGCTTTTGCCGCATATCTATTCCCGGAATGGCCCAGGGATAGCTACCGGTGATGTAAATGATGATGGTTTGGATGATTTCTACGTCGGTGGAGCTATTGGATCACCAGGGTCGTTGTTTATACAAACTGATAATGGATCATTTACCAGATTGGGCGAGTCCCCACCATGGAACTTGGATGAGTCCAGTGAAGATTTGGGAGCTGCCTTCTTTGATGCGGATCAGGACGGAGACCTCGATCTGTACGTAATTAGCGGCGGCAACGAATATTTAGAAGGTTCACCGGAACTGCAGGACAGATTATATCTCAATCAAGGAGATGGGAGTTTCGTCAAATCCAATGGTGCATTGCCAAAGATGTATTCCAGCGGGTCCCGGGTAAAAGCCGCAGATTATGATAGTGACGGTGATCTTGATTTATTTGTGGGAGGCCGGTTAGTACCCCGTTCTTATCCCATGCCGGCTAAAAGTTATATCCTTCGTAACGATGGTTTACAGAATGGAACACCAAAGTTCAGTGATGTAACTGAAGAGATTGCTCCGGATCTGTTACAGGCTGGTATGGTAACCGATGGCGTTTGGACGGATTTTGACCAGGATGGACAATTGGACCTGGTGATAGTAGGTGAATGGATGCCAATAACCTTTTTAAAAAACCACCAAGGATCTTTTGAAAATAAAACCAAGGAATATGGATTGACCAAAACTACCGGTTGGTGGTATAGCATCCTGGCAGATGACTTTGACGGAGATGGAGATACCGATTTTGTAGCGGGTAACCTGGGGCTAAACTATAAATACCAGGCTACACCTGAGGAGTCTTTTGATGTATTTGCCTATGACTACGATAAGAATGGTAACCTGGACATCGTATTGGGTTATTATTATGCCGGCACCCAATACCCGTTAAGAGGAAGGCAATGTTCATCGCAACAGATCCCCGCCATAAGTATCAAGTTTGAAGATTACAATTCATTTGCAGAAGCAACTTTGGAAGAAGTTTATTCGGAAGGGGACTTAAGCGCCTCATTGCATTATCAGGCCCATACATTTGCCAGTAG
Source organism: Flammeovirgaceae bacterium (assembly GCA_003229495.1). Taxonomy (GTDB): domain Bacteria; phylum Bacteroidota; class Bacteroidia; order Cytophagales; family Cyclobacteriaceae; genus SZUA-3. Next base: position 6,754 of record QIEB01000401.1, on the reverse strand, counting down.
CTACCTCGAAAATCATGGAGACGAGAGTTTCTCAATTAGAAAACTACCAAATGAACTTCAACTTTCCAGTATCAACGGAATTGTATCTGGAGATTTCAACAACGACCAGCATTTGGATATTGTGGTAGCGGGAAATATGTACAACGCTGAAGTAGAAACCACCAGGAACGATGCAAGCTATGGGTATCTTTTGTATGGAGATGGTCAGGGAAACTTTGATCCGGTACCATACGCAGAAAGTGGTATTTATATTCCTTATGATACTAAGGATCTGGTAAGTCTAAAGGGAAAAAACGGCACATTAATCATAGCGGCCAACAATAGTGACCCGTTGAAGGTTTTTCAAACTGATTCCAGATCAATGGATAATAATCTGGTCCAAAACTAATCTGTTATTTTAACTGTAAACCAGCGTCAATCCGTGTACCCATTTTCATACTCCATAGCCTGGGTTGGCCGATTAATCAATATGATTCCGTGGTTTATTTGTGTGGTATTTCTTATCCTGCTGGGTTGCTCAACTCCATCTGATACTTCACACAGCAATATTGAATACCCTCTTATGGATAATGATTTGTCACCCAAGCAACTGGCACAAGCCTATTGCGGAAGTTGCCACATGTACCCCGATCCGGATTTACTGCCAAAATCCGTATGGAAAAAAAAATTACTAAAAGACATGGCACGAAGACTCGGATATGTACAGGATAACTATGATCCATTTAAGCAACTTTCGATGTACGATGCTTTTATGCTCCGACATGCTAACATCTATCCCAAGGACTCATTAATCAGTAAGAGAGATTGGCAAAAGATATTTAACTTTTACCTCCAAGAATCACCAGAAGAACCCCTCCGCGCTAAGCCTCATACTAAAATCACCAGGCAACTTTTGAATTTTAAGGTAAAGGTAATTGACGACCTCCCGGCTCAACCGCTGGCAACAATGGTAAAGTTCGATACAATTAGTAACTCGATCTACTGGGGAAGCAGGGGGGGAGATTTAATGATATTGGACCATCTTGGAAATTTAAAAGAACAATTTTCCCTGGAAAGCCCTCCGTCCCATATTGTCCGGACTGGAAACATTGACTATGTGGTTACCATGGGAATTATGGACCCCTCTGAGGAGTCGAAAGGAAAAATTCAGATGGTACAAGGTAAAAAAGTAACGGACTTGCTGTCAGAATTACAAAGGCCCGTACATCTATCCAAAACTGACCTTGATCATGACGGGATAGAAGATTATTTGGTGTCCCAATTTGGCAATCAAACCGGCAAATTGTCTTGGTTCAGTATGGGTACAGGACAAAAATTTCAGGAAACAATTATTAAAAACGTTCCCGGGGCTTTAAGAACAGAGGTTCAGGATTTCAACAAGGACGGTACGTTGGATATAATGGCCTTGTTTGGACAAGGGGATGAAAGGATATCAATTTTTTATCAGGACCAAAGAGGAGAGTTTAAAGAGAAACTTGTGCTTCGGTTTCCTCCGATTTATGGATCCAGCAGTTTTCAGCTGCTCGATTTCAACAATGATGGCGAATTGGATATTCTTTATACTAATGGAGATAACGCCGATTACAGTTATTCTCTCAAAAGATACCACGGCACCAGAATATTTCTTAATCACGGAAACTACCAGTATAAAGAAGCTTATTTTTATCCAATGTACGGTACTACTAAAGCCATGGCCATGGACTTTGATCTTGACGGCGATCTGGACATTTTCGCCATCAGCTTTTTCCCCGATTTTGATAATGATTTTCCAGAGGGTTTTGTCTATTTAGAAAACCAGGGTGATTTGAACTTTAAACCATACAGTTTCCCGGAGTCCATAAACGGAAGGTGGTTGGTGGCAGATGCTGGAGATGTTGATGGAGATGGTGATTATGATATCATCCTGGGATCGTTGTTGTTTAAGATCAGCGCCGCCCCCCAGAAATTAATTGAGCAATGGTCAAACCACCGGTATCATATGGTTTTATTAGAAAACACTGTTAACAATTAACAATTGTACTTAAGAAGCTGGCGGATCGGCAGTCCTTGTTCATTCCTTAAATAACTCCGGAGGCAAAGGACTGGTGGCGGTCCAGCCTCCATCCACCACTAAAGTTTGACCGGTCACTTGCGATGAATGGGGTCCCAGAAGGAACAAGGCGGCTTTGGCGATATCTTCAGTTTTTGAAATCTGGCCGGTGGGTATTACTCTGCCCCAGATTGCTGCGTATTGAGGCTCTTGAACGGTGCGTTCAGTTTCCGTGGCTCCCGGGGCAATGCAATTCACAGTAATCTTGTAGGGCGCCAGCTCAGGACCTAAGTTTTTTGCCAACATCCTCAAAGCAGCCTTGGTCATACCATACCCTGCCATATCCTGATGGGCCTGTATTCCGACAACCGATGATAATAATAAGATCCTGCCGCCGCTTTTTTGTTTTATCATTTGATTTGCAGCAGCCTGGGCCAAAAGAAATGAACCCGCCAGGTTAAGATTAAACATCTTGTGTAATTTTTCTTCCGGAAACTCCAGGAAAGGTCCAATTACCGTTAACCCTGCGTTGGCTACTGCAATATCCAGGCCTCCAAATCTGCTCACAGCTAACCGGATCATTTCCGTGATCACTGATTTTTTTGAGGCATCTCCCTGATGAACCACAAAGTTTCCTGCAAAATCACTTAACCGCTTCTCAGCCTCTTGCAAAAATTCTTGATTGAAATCATTCAGGACCACCTTGGCTCCATTCTCCAGTAGTTCCAGGGCAATCCTAAACCCAATACCTTGGGCGGCCCCGGTGACGATAGCGCATTTACCTTGGAACTGATGGGTCATTTTTTTCTTCTTTAATTGGATTTAACAATGTTCCACATCTTTTACAATATACAGCATCCGGGGCATGATTATCAAATCCACATTTTTGGCAATTCTGGATCACTCGATTGGTAATTTTAGCTTGAGTTAATTCAGCCGTAACAATACCTGTGGGCACTGCTATGATGGCATAACCTAGTATCATGATCATAGAAGCCAGCACCTGCCCTAAAGCGGTTTGAGGTGCAATATCTCCATACCCCACGGTGGTCAAAGTTACTATGGCCCAGTAAATACTTTTCGGTATGCTGGTAAATCCGTTCTCCCCACCCTCAACCAAATACATGATGGTGCCCATTATCATAACGATGGTAAAAACAGCCCAAATGAAAACAGTAATTTTATGTCTGCTTGCTCTTAGTGCAGCAGTTAGTGTGGAGGCTTCACCCATGTAACGGGATAATTTAAGCACCCGGAATACTCTTAACAGGCGCATGGCCCGTATAACCAACAGATACTGTCCACCCACCAGGAATAGGCTCAAATAGGTAGGAATGATCGATATAAAATCAATAATACCATAAAAACTGGTTAGGTAGTACATAGGTTTGCGGATGGAAATGATTCGCGTCATGTATTCAATAGTAAACACAATGGTAAATCCCCATTCGGCAATTCTTAGCCAGTTGCCGTATTCCAGACGTATAAAATCCACACTTTCCAGCATGACTGTTAGAATACTCAAAAGGATGGCCCACAGTAGTGCAACATCGAAGTTTCTTCCAGCTCGGGTGTCTGTTCCGAAAATGACGATGAATAGTCGTCTGCGCCAAAGCGAATCAGGGCACAGATCCTTGCGAAACTCTACTTGGGTTTGATCGGTCAACCGCACTTTAAAAGATTTTTTTAAAAGGTTCTAAAATCGACATATGTCCTTCTTATTGTCAGCGGAAAATTACCAGGGATCAATTAAATATAGTTATTTAAACCGGTTGGCAGCATTCATTGGATGATAATCGTGCACTACTTGTTTAGCAATGTCAAGTACAATTTCCCAATTTTGATTGGTATCAATATCAACTAAATATTCTGTGGCCAGGTGAGTTACCAAAATCTGAGTACCACCTTTAGCAATTTTTAATGCATAGTAACCACTCTTGTCGGTAGTATCAGATACCTTACCCGAGGATACCAGGGCATTATGAATGGCAATTCCTCTGGTGTCTATGATCCTTCCTACGGTAATATGGGTGACGGCAATATTATCACTCTTTTGAATGGGTGCTGTTGCCGTTGTTGTTGCTTTTGCCGTTGCTGTTGCTGTAGTATTTCTAGGGTCTTTCCTCGGTTTTTTGTCGATAGCCACATTGTTTTGGGTAAGGTTACTGGTGGTGTCTTCAGCGATTGCTTCTGGGGAGGGGTTAATTTCAGATGCAACTTCAAACTGTGAATTGTTGGCAGCAGTGCTCAATGATTCTTTAGGGGATAGATCAACAGTTTTTGGAGTGCCGGAGGTGAAATACCAGGTAGTCAACAGACTGGTAACAAAAAGTCCGATCAGTGTCAAAGCGATCTTTTGGGTAGAATTGACAGCTTGATTAATGGAGAACTCGCTAATTATTCTGGATTCTGTTTCTTCCAGGTGCATTTGGCACTGATCCCATGAAACTTGCTCCAGGCCGTCCATGGCTTCGAAATAGAAGTCATTCTCCAGTAGCCGGTCTTCTATTTGATACTTTTCTTTGGGGGAGAGCGTTCCGGCCAGGTATTGTTTGCACAATTCCCGCTTCAGGTATATGCCGTGGCCACGGCTGGTATGTACTCCTTTACCTTTGATGTTATTCTTGATAAATATTTACTCTCCTTTTAGCATTTCTTAGATGACGTTTAATTAGGGATACATCCCATCCGGTAATGTCCGCAATCTCTTGAAAGCATTTTTGTTCAGTAAAAAATAACTCCAGACATTTTTCCTGTTCCTTTTTTAAATTGACTATCTCATCTTCCATAGTGCTTATTTCCTTTTCAAAAGCTTCATCGTCCTCATTGTAAAAGGTTATCGGAGCACTGGAAGTCTCTCCTAAAGCTACTAGCTGATCTACATCTGAACGGCCCCTTGATTGCCATCGCTTACAGTAATCCTGGCTCATGGTATAAAGCCATGAGCCAAATACTCTGATCTCTTGGCGCTTTATATCATTAATCAATTTCTTGAAGATACAGTATACAATTTCCTGACTTTGTTTTGGTTCACGAAAAAATTTGAATGCCAATCCATATACCAGGTGCATGTAGGGCCGATACAAATCAAGCAGGTAAGCCAGGTCGCCTGTTTGGTATTTTTGGAGGATGGATGATTCGTCCCTGCGACTACCGCCCACCCATTTCGACAATGCCTGTTTATCGATCCAATCCCTTGAATTCATCTGGGACAATTTAGTAAAATTCTAAGATTTTGTGCCTAATTATTTTGCAATAGTTCATCAGAAAGAAAAGATTTTCGAGATTGATTTAAACTTCTATTTGAATCATCGTTGCGGCGGGAAAGCAACCTCGACCCGACCTAACGATATTACGGGTTTTCCATTTATCTTTGCGGGTTTCCACAAAGGGCCTTCCCTTAGTACTCTGACAGCTTCTTCATCACAATCATAGCCCAGTTTTTCTACAATTTCAAAACCTTCAAGACCACCCGTTTCATTAACTATGAATGTTATGATAACCGTTCCTTGTACACCTTTTGCTTTGGCGGTCTCCGGATACTTTGTATGTTGTTTTAGGTACTTCATTATTCCTTCGGGAGCTTCAGCCAACGGCAACTTGGCTGGTTGGTTCTGGGCCCTGGCAATTTGAGAGCCAGCTGTAGCAGCAGTTGCTTTCTTTGCCTTGCTCCTGTCATCAACAATAACACCTTCCTGTTTAGTAGACGCCTGCTCTTCTATCAGATTATCGATCGGAAGCGCTTCGGTTTCATTGGTAAAGTCTGTTTTATTTGGCTGAATTTCCCCTGCAAGATTGTTGATTGCCGGAGCTGTGGTCTCAACCTCAAGATTTACATCAAATTGTTCCTCGATTTCTTCTTCATCGGCTACCTCAATTATTACTTTTTCATCCTTCCTTTCGACTACCGCAGCAGGGGTTTTGTCAGCTTTTAAACTACTTGTTGGATCTAATTCAGGTACTGCATCTAACTGCTCATGTGATTTCACATCTATTATTTCTTGCTTCACTGCTATTTTGGTACTATTCGATGTGCCAGGCATAAAGAAGTATAATACCAAACTTGAAATTACTAAGAAGGTTAATGAGGCAGCTACCGGCCAGAAATACTTAAAGTTTTTATCTTTGGCTGCCAATTTGGAAGCTAAGCGGCCCTCCAAATCTTGCAGTGCGGCCACCAGGTTGGTAGGTTGAGATTTTAAACCTTCCATTGCCTCAGCTTCAAAAGAATTCTCATCTAAGAACTCCCTCACCTGACGCCTCAATTGCGGTGACAGGGTGCCTTTCACATACCCTTCCATTAGCTCTGGAGTCAAACCCGTAATTGGCCCTTGCTCGGATGGTTGCTTATCTTTCATTTTGAGTCCAGGTATATCTTTAGTTTTCTCTTACCATTTTGAATGTAACTTTTTACTTTACTAAGCTGGTACCCGGTTTCTTCCGAAATCTCCTGATAGCTCATATTTTGAAAATAAAACATTTGGACACATCGTCGTTGGTGCTCAGGTAAGTTTAGTAAGGCATTGTCTAATGATGCCTGGTGGTCTTCTTTCTCCTCCCCATTAAGATGCTGAAAACGGTCAGTTTCCATAAAGATGGACTGACTATCTACTTCTATTTTTTGTTTTCTTATTGCCATCAGGCAGTGGTTCCTGGTTACCACATATAACCAGGATTTAAAGTTATGGATCTCCTGCTTGGGTACTGCAACAACTAATTTCTCAA
>QIEB01000067.1 GCA_003229495.1 Flammeovirgaceae bacterium | reverse complement strand
CGATGTTGACGGTATTTATCATAGGTGGGTTGTTAGCGGTTCTGGTGGACATGGCAGCCTTGCTATTATGGAAGTCTCCATCGAAGAAAGCACATATGGTCTCATCACTGCCAAATGTTTCCGTACTAGTACCGATGCGCAATGAGTCTGTGAATGTAAAGGGACTGGTGGAATGTATCAGATCACTGGACTACCCGGCAGAAAAAATTGAGATTCTGATCGGGGAGGACCGTTCGGAAGATCATACCAGGGAGTTATTGGAGCAGGAGATCAGATATGATAATCGATTTAAAATTGTACTTATAAAAAAAGACATTCCAGGCCTAAAGGCTAAGGCCAATGTAATAGCCCAGTTAATACCCCATTGTCATACTTCCTATTATTTCATAACCGATGCAGATGTTAGAGTTCCCAGGACCTGGATAAGGGCGCTGTTACCGTATTATAGCAGCAACACCGGGGTTATTGGAGGAAGTACAGTGGTAAGAGTCCACGATCTGTGGAGCGGTTTACAGAATATTGATTGGCTATTTGCCCAGGGACTACTATTTGTGGTGGGTAACCGCTTTCAGACACTGGCAGTAAGCGGTACCAATATGATGATAACCCGTGCAGTTTGCGAAGCAATTGGTGGTTACCATAAAATTCCATACTCCCTTACAGAGGACATTGGGATCTTAACAGCAGCTAGAAATAATGGATTTTCCTCTAAGAACGTTCTAACCCAGGGGGCCATGGCAGTAATTGAAGCTCAACCCAACTGGGCTTCCCTTATATCACAGCGTACCAGATGGACCTACGGGGCGCTGCGGATGCCAAAATTAATTGTTTTGTTGCTGCTGCTAAGAAGCTTATTTTTATTTTTTGTAATAGCTATTGCCTGGTGGATGCCGGGTACAGCGATGGCAATATATTTGTCAAAGGTCTTAATAGATTGGATTTTTGTCCGCAGGGTGGCCAGTTATCTGGATCCGGAAATATCTTTTAAGCACTTTATTTGTTTTGAATTGTTTTCATGCCTGATATCAGCTAGTGGTCTGTTAAAGTACTTGTATTCTGCCGATATTAACTGGAAAGGAAGAAATTACTAATGATAGATACTCATGCCCATATTTATCTGGATCCGTTCCATAAGGATTTGGAAGAAGTTATCAACCGTTCCAGGGAATCCGGCGTGAGCCATGTGTTTATGCCCAATGTCGATGGCAGTACCTTAGATAGTATGCTGGAAGTTGAAGAAAAATACCAGGGATACTGTACTGCCATGATGGGTCTGCATCCATGTTCGGTGAAGAAAAATTTTGAAAAGGAGTTATACCAGATCGAAGAATGGTTGGACAAAAGGGCATTTGCTGCGGTTGGAGAAATCGGGACTGATTTATATTGGGATTCTACCACGTTTAAATATCAGGAAGAGGCTTTTAGAATTCAGGTTAACTGGGCCAATGAAAAAAAAATGCCAGTGGTTATCCACTGTCGGGAGTCACTGGATCAAACGCTTGACCTGCTGGAACCACTGGTCAAGAGAGAATCCACCGGGGTGTTTCATTGCTTTACCGGAACCAATAAGCAGGCGGAAAGAATAACAGCAATGGGCTTTAAGCTGGGTATTGGGGGAGTAGTCACTTTTAAGAATTCAGGATTGGACCAAACCTTGAGGGATATTCAATTAGAGCATTTAGTGCTGGAGACTGATAGTCCTTACTTAGCCCCAGTCCCTCACCGGGGAAAGCGAAATGAGCCCGGATATCTGACACACATATTAATCAAACTAGGAAATATATATGATAAGTCCACGGAGGTGGTGGAGGAGATAACCACTCAGAATGCCAGGGAACTATTCAAAATAACCGCATGAATTATAGTGTTGTAAAAATACCATCCCAAACAAAGAAGGAAACGAAATACTCGGTACTAATTATCTATACCGGAGGAACTTTGGGTATGTCATACGATGATAGCGGTACTTTAAGCCCATTTAACTTTGAAGGGATCATCAATGAACTGCCGGTTCTTAAGTCCATGGACCTGGAACTTACGGTGGTATCCTTTGCAGAACCAATCGATTCCAGTAATGTTACCATTGACCACTGGAATCTTCTGGCTTCCATCATTGAGAAGAATTACCCTGATCATGATGGATTTGTGATATTACATGGAACAGATACCCTTGCATATAGCGCCAGCGCCCTCAGTTTTATGTTAGATGGATTGCAAAAACCGGTAATATTTACCGGTTCACAACTGCCTATGGGGGCGGTGCGAACAGATGCCAACCAAAACTTAATTGCAGCATTACAAATTGCATCTTCCTATGATCATAGGAGACCTTTAATTCAGGAAGTGTGCGTTTATTTTAATTACTTTCTTTATCGGGGTAACCGAGTTAAAAAAGTTGAAAGTGTACACTTTGATGCTTTTGAATCCGAGAATTACCCTCCTTTGGCGGAAATAGGTATTTCCATAGATTATAATTTTGCAGCGCTTAAATCGGTTACCGCTTCATCCCCTTTGCAGGTTCACCTGATGAAACCAACATCTATTGCGCTGATAAAGTTGTTTCCGGGGCTCAGTGAGCAATTATTTAAACACACCTTGCAAGTACGGGAATTACAAGGAGTGGTGTTGGAGACTTTTGGTTCAGGGAATGCACCCACAGCACCCTGGTTCACTGAATCTATAAAGGAGGCAATATCAAATAACATCATAATATTTAATGTTTCTCAATGTAATGGTGGAAGGGTAATTCAGGGACGGTATGAGACCAGCAAACATTTAAAAGAATCCGGAGTGCTCAGTGGAAGGGATATAACCACTGAAGCGGCTTTGGCTAAAATGCAGTTTCTCTTCAGTACTCATAGAGAATTTGAGGAAATTGGCACCTCTTTAACCACTGCTTTGAGAGGTGAAATGAGCCACTGAAAAAGTACTTTAAAATTTGCATAAGGTGTTTTTTATTAATTTATTTGTGTCTATTGCTTGAAAACCGGAGAGGTGACCGAGTGGTCGAAGGTGCTCGCCTGGAAAGTGAGTGTGCCCCACAAGGGTACCGGGGGTTCGAATCCCTTCCTCTCCGCAGGCATGGAAGACAAACTAAATTTATTCTTTAATAACTTACTGAAGATTAAAATTGAAATTATGAAAAAGTTATTTGCGTTACTTTTGCTTACCGGGTTTTTAACCTTGGGTTACTCAGAGTATAGCTATGCTCAGGACTCAGGCGCCTCTACTGAATTGGTAGCCCCCGATGATGGAAATACCTTCCATCAAAATGTGAAGGAAAAATTCATCGAAGGTGGCTGGGTGTTTATGGGTGTGGTATTGCTCTGTCTTATTTTAGGGCTAGCAATAGCAATTGAAAGAATTATTACCTTAAACCTGGCTACCACCAATACCACCAAATTGTTGGAAAGGGTAGAAGATGCGCTCTCATCAGGAGGTGTGGAAGCTGCTAAGGAAGTCACCACGCATACCAAAGGGCCGGTAGCTTCTATATTTACTCAGGGATTAATGCGCATGTCCGAGGGAATAGAAATGGTTGAGAAATCTATTATTTCATATGGTTCTGTGGAAATGGGTAGACTGGAAAAAAATCTGGTATGGGTCCAGCTGTTTATTGCCTTGGCCCCCATGCTTGGTTTCATGGGAACGGTATTAGGTATGATCAGCGCTTTTGACGCCATCGAAGCGGCGGGAGACATCTCTCCTTCACTGGTGGCATCTGGTATTAAGCAAGCCCTATTAACTACAGTGGCCGGTTTGATAGTTGCAGTAATTCTACAATTGTTCTATAACTATTGCGTTTCTAAAATAGATGGGTTGGTTAATAGTATGGAAGATGCCTCTATTTCGCTGGTGGATATGTTGGTAAAACATAAAAATTAAACTACTAAAAATGGAATCAGGATTAATAAATTTTGCCCTTATATTCGCTTACGTACTGGTAGGAATTGCTGTAGTTTGTGTGATTGTGCTTCCATTAATCAAAGCGATTGACGATCCCAAAGCATTGGTTGGATCAGCTATTGGTCTGGGAATATTGTTTGCAATCTTTGGGATTGCATATGCAGCCTCCAGTGATGAAGTGCTGCCCAGATACATCACTTTTAACGTGGGTCCGGGCATCTCTAAATTTGTGGGAGGCTTGTTAACTACTATGTACCTGCTTTTAGGAGCAGCTATAGTATCAATCGTATACACTGAAGTATCCAAAGCATTTAAGTAATGGCACGAAGTACGCTTAGAGGAAAGAATGAGATCAATGCCGGTTCAATGGCGGACATCGCATTCTTATTGCTCATATTCTTTCTGGTAACCACTACCTTTCCTAATGACCGGGGTATTTTATTTACCCTGCCGCCAAAAGCGGACCCCAATCGACCACCACCAGACGTCACTAAGAATGACCGTAATATCTTTAAAATTTTGGTGAACTCGGCCGATCTGTTGCTGGTGGAAAACGAACCTTTGGAAGACGTTTCACTGATTAAAGACATGGTAAAGGAGTTTGTCTTAAATAATGGGCGTAACCCCACTTTGTCTGATAACCCTAAAGAGGCGGTTGTTTCTTTCAAGACCGACCGGGGTAGCAGCTATGAGATATTCATTAATATATTGGATCAACTGGATGGGGCGTATAACGAAATGTATGGCGAAAGGGTTGGAATGACCGGAGCTCAGTTCCGCGAGTTGCGAAACACCCCCAATAAAACTCCGGAACAGAGAAACCAGTACAATACCGCAAGGGGCAAAGATGGCCCTGATGGCAAAGTTACTTTCCCTAAAAATATTTCAATTGCAGAACCTAGTAAAGTAGGAGGTTGATATGTCAAAATTTAAAAAGAAAACCAATTCTTCAGCGGATATACCCACAGCGTCTTTGCCTGATATCATTTTCATGCTGTTGTTCTTTTTTATGGTTACCACTGTATTAAGAGAAACAGAAATAATGGTGAAAAATGTGCTTCCCAGGGCTACACAACTGAGTAAATTGCAAAAGAAGTCTCTGGTAAGTCACCTATATATCGGTAAACCTAAGGTCACTAGTAAATATGGATCCGAACCTAAGATCCAGGTGGACGATGTACTGATAGAGCCCAAGGACATTGTGTTGTGGGTTCAACGAAAAAAGGATGAACTTGATGAAGTAGAGCGAGACCAAATAACCATCAGTTTGAAGATTGACCAAGAGGCGAAAATGGGTATTGTGTCTGACGTTCAGCAGCAGCTTAGAGAGGCCAACGCCAGGAAGATCATGTACGCCACACCGGAGCGTATCGATCAAACCAGTGGTGGATAGACCGGCCATTGCTGGTAAATTCCAAATCCCAAAACCCCTGTCTGGCCGACAGGCAGGCAAGCACCAACTAAGCACCAGGCCCCCTGCGCTTTCGCGTAAATTCCAAATCCCAAAACCCAAGCACCAACTAAGCCCCAGGCCCCAAGTTCCAAAGCACCAAACTGACTAAAATAGATACTGCATCATTAGGACTAGGGTCTTCATACCAAGAAATCTTCCCTGAATACGCAACTCTCAAATCCATGCCCCATGCCCCATGCCCCATGCCCTCTGCACTACGGACTTGTAACTTTAGAGGGATCATTCTAACTTAGCAAAAACTGTTATTGACAGACTTATGCACCAGCTGAATTTACCCGATTATCCGGTACGGTCTAAAATCGAGGGAGGCCAGAATTGGATTTTCGATGGTTTCCGGAAGAAGTACGTGGTACTGACACCGGAAGAGTGGGTACGGCAGCATTTTCTAAATTACCTGGTCAGCGAACTTGGCTACCCAAAGTCACTGGTCAAGGTTGAAAGTGGGCTGAAAGTCAACAAAATGGACAAACGAACTGACATCATCGTTTATAACCGGGAAGCCAGGCCATTCCTTTTGGTAGAATGCAAATCGTCTCAGGTAGCTTTAACGGACAAAGTATTTAATCAGCTGTCTATTTATAATAAGGCGATCAAGGCCCAATATTTGGTGATCACCAACGGTTTAAAACACTATTGTTGCTGCATGGACTACCGCTCAAACAGTTATACGTTTCAATCGCAATTACCCGTTTTCGGAGAAGGGTCAGACCTGGCTTGACTTCAACTTAACATGAGATCATGTGATACGTAGGGCAGGTCAAATGCTTCCGCTACTCCTTTATAAACCACCTTTCCTTTCACGATGTTAAGCCCCTTTTTGAGCTCTTCATAGTTGCTGCAAGCCTGTTTCCATCCTTGATTAGCCAATTGCAGGGCATAGGGTAGCGTGGCATTGGTCAATGCAAGGGTAGAGGTATAGGGTACTGCTCCAGGCATATTGGCCACGCAGTAATGTAAGATACCATCTATGATGTAGGTAGGGTTTTCATGAGTGGTAGGCCTACAGGTTTCAATACATCCACCCTGATCAACAGCTACATCCACTACCACTGTGCCGGGGTGCATCAATTTTAACATTTCCCTGGTTATCAGGTTCGGAGCTTTGGCTCCATGTATTAGAACAGCCCCCACAATGAGGTCATGGGAACTCAACAGATCTTTTATATTATATTCTGAAGACATGTAGGTATTCACATTAGCAGGCATAATGTCCGAAAGATAACGTAGTCGTGGTAAGTTAATATCTAAAATTGTAACATCCGCGCCTAATCCAGCAGCCATCTTTGCTGCCTGGGTACCCACCACGCCACCTCCAAGGATCATAACTTTTGCAGGCCTTACACCAGGGACACCACCCAGTAAAATTCCTCTGCCTCCTAAGGGTTTTTCTAAATACTTAGCCCCTTCCTGTATAGCCATGCGACCAGCTACTTCAGACATGGGTACTAAAAGGGGCAGCGACCCGTCCTCTTTTTCAACAGTTTCGTAGGCCAGGCATACCGCACCACTGTTAATCATGGCTTCTGTAAGCGGTTGATAGGAGGCGAAATGGAAATAGGTGAAAACTAATTGGTCTTCCTTCACCAACTGGTACTCACTTTCAACCGGTTCCTTAACCTTCATTAGCATATCAGCGGAATGGTAGATGGATTGGATGTCTGGCAAGGTCTCTGCGCCTGCTTCCAGGTACATATCATCTGTAAATCCACTTCCCACTCCCGCGGATGACTGGACATAAACACGGTGGCCATTTTTGATAAATTCTCTAACGCCCGATGGGGTCAGGGCCACTCGATTCTCGTTGTTTTTAACCTCCTTGGGAATGCCTACTATCATGGGTAATAATATATTTTCAGGATGCAAATATATTAAATTAGAAATTAGAAATTAGGAATTAGCCCTTGCAACCTGAAACCTGCCCCATAGTCAATGATTGAGGGACTGATGGACTGAATGATAGAAAAGACAAACCTGGTAAATCTTGCGGAAATTTGGTAATTCT